>JAGPCN010000058.1 GCA_018058035.1 Fuscovulum sp. | reverse complement strand
GCCTGGTGCTGCACCAGCTGGGTCGGATGGCGCAGCTGGGCGATGTGGCGGTGGCCGAAGGGCACCGTTTCGAGGTGGTCGACATGGACGGGCTGCGCATCGACAAGGTGCTGGTCAGCCGCCTGGACGGCTGATCCGGTCCTCCCGGCCGCCTCCTCGGTGACTTCGTCCCTCGTCGGGGGGCTGCTCCCGAGGAGGAGACGAAGTCGAACGATGAGGCGCTATTGAACGTAGCCCATCGGGTCCAGGCTGTCCTTCTTGGAATTGCGCACCTCGAAGTGCAGGAAGGCCGGGTCGCCGGCCGCCACCTTGCCGATTTCCTGCCCGCGGCTGACCTTGGCGCCCTTGGCCACCGAAACCCCCGCCACCCCCACATAGACCGTCAGCAGGTCGCCCGCGTGGCGCAGGATCACGATGCCCTTGCCGCTGGTGTCCGACGAGATCACCGCCACGGTGCCGGCCTCGGCCGCCTTGACCGGCGTGCCGGCGGCGGCGGCAATGTCGATGCCCTGGTTCGATTTCTTGTCGTAGGGCCGGATGATCTTGCCCTGCACCGGCATGGCGAATTTCGCCTTGCTGCTGCCGCCCAGGTCGGGCGAGGGCGGGGTTTCCTTGGGCTTTTCGGCCGCCGGCGTGGTCTTTTCGTCGGGCAGCGGTTCCTTGGCCGAGGGCGGCTCGGGCGTGGGGCTGCCGGCGCCGGGGACGGTGGGTTCGGGTTCGGGGTTCGGCGCCGGTGCGGTGGCGACCGGGATGATCAGCGTCTGGCCTTCGCGCACGCCCATGTCGGGGCCCAGGCCGTTCCATTCCGCCAACGCCTTGGCCGAGACGTTGTAGGCCCGCGCGATGGTAAACGCGGTCTCGCCGCGGGTGACCTTGTGGCGCACCGGCTCCTTGCCGCCCCCGGCGGCGGCGGGCGCGGGTTTGGCGGGGGCGCTGCCGCCGGCCTCGTCCAGCGCGGTGGTGGCGATCGCGGTGATGTCGACCGGCCGGCTGCCCGGTGCGGCCGCGCTTCCGCCGCCGACCGGCTGCGGCACCGCCGAGACCCGGCTGGGCAACAGCAGCAGCTCGCCCGCGCGCAGCGGGTCGTTGGGCTTCAGCGCGTTGGTGCGGGCCAGTTCGTCCGGGTTCAGCCCCAGCCGCGCCGCCATCGAGGCGATGGTATCGCCGCGTCGGGCCTGGGCCAGCTGGTAGCCCGGATAGGACAGCACGCCATTGGCATCGGGCACCGGCTTGGCCGCGGTGGCCTGGCGGGCCTCTTCGCTGGTGTTGCCGGGGCCGGCGCGCAGGTCCCAGTCCAGGTCGGGCAGGGCGGTGCCGTTGCAGCCCGCCAGCGCCAGCAGGCTGCCGCCAAGCGCCAGCGCCAGCCGCAGCCGCCGCTGCACCGGGAAAGGGGGAAGGGTGGGGGAAATCGTCATCGCTCGCCGCCTCTTGCCGTCCTGCCCGGGTTGATCCCGGGTCATCGGCGGCAGGTTACTCGTTCCCCAGGCCTTCGACCAGAGGCACAAAGCGGACTTGGCGAAGTTCCTCGTAGTCGAAGCCGCGGTCGCCACGGGTGACCTTGATCAGGTGCTGCACGGCATCCGACTGGCCCACGGGCACCACCATGATGCCGCCGGGCTTCAGCTGCTGCAGCAGGGGGCCGGGCGGGTCTTCGGCGGCGGCGGTGACGATGATGCGGTCGAACGGCGCCTGGTCGGGCAGCCCGAACGAGCCATCGGCCACCATGGCGGTGACGTTGACGATGCCCAATTGGCGAAAGATCTCGGAGGCCTCGCGCACCAGCCGGCGCCAGCGGTCGACGCTGTAGACCCGCCGCGCCAGTTGCGCCAGGATCGCCGACTGATAGCCCGACCCGGTGCCGATCTCCAGCACGGTATCGCGGGGGCCGACGTTCAGCGCCTGGGTCATCAGGCCGACGACCGAGGGCTGGCTGATGGTCTGGCCGCAGGCGATGGGCAGCGGCATGTCCTCATAGGCGCGGGCGGCGAAGATGCCCTTGACGAACAGGCCGCGGTCCACCTTTTCCATCGCGGTCAGCACGCGGGCATCGGTGACGCCGCGCGAGCGCAGGGCAAACAGAAAGCGCATCTTGCGCATCGCCAGGTCTTCGGGGTCTGGTGTCCCCTCGGTCATGCCAGCCGGGCCGAAAGATCGGCCAGCAGGTCATGCGCGGTCAGGTCGGCGCGCATCGGCGTGACAGAGATCCAGCCATCCAGGTTCACCGCAGCATCCGTGCCGGGCAGGGTGGGGCTGTGCTGCGGGCCGCCCTTGATCCACAGGAACTTGCGACCCGAGGGCGACAGGTGCGGTTCGGTCGAGAACGAGGTGTCGCGGCGAAAGCCCTGCGGCGCGACCTTTAGGCCGCGGGTGGCGGCGGCGCCGACGGGGGGGAAGTTGACATTGTAGAACACGCGGTAGTCGGCCTCGGTCCACAGGCCCTTGTCGAGCAGCGCGCGCACCACGCCGGCGCCATGGGCGATGGCGCTTTCGAAGGGGGTGGGCAGGACATCGGTTTCCGGCCCCATGAACTGCGACAGGGCGATGGCGGGCACGCCTTGCAGCGCCGCCTCCATCGCGCCGCCGATGGTGCCCGAATACAGAGCGTTCTCGGCCGCGTTGTTGCCGCGGTTCACCCCCGACAGCACCAGGTCGGGCCGGGCGCCCTGCAGCACGTCGTAGATGGCGGCCAGCACGCAATCGGCCGGGCTGCCCTCGGCGGCAAAGCGGCGCGGGCCAAGGCGCGCGATCATCATCGGGTGGGTGTAGCTGATGCAGTGGCCGACGCCGGATTGTTCAAAGGCGGGGGCGACGGTCCAGACCTCGCCCTGCGGGCCGGCGATCTCTTCGGCGATGGCGGTCAGAACCTCCAGCCCGGGTGCGTTGATGCCGTCGTCGTTGGTGATGAGAATGCGCATCCGTTCCCCCGGGGCCTGACCCTGATTAGACGCTGGCGGCGGGTCGTTCAAGGGTGCTGCGGCGGCGTATGGAGGATACCGGCCACCGGACCCTGCGCCGCTTGACGCTTTGTTAAGGGCGTTGCCGCTAGGGTCGCGTCAGGCGGCCCGGCGGGCGGGCTGGTGCCAGAATGGCGGAAAGGCGGCAGGATGCGGGTGGTTCGGCAATTGGGGCGCGAGGATTGGGTCGAGGTCGGCCTGCGCCTTTTGGCCCGGGGCGGCGCCATGGCGCTGCGGGTCGAGGCTGCGGCGCGTGAGCTTTCGGTCACAAAGGGTTCGTTCTACTGGCATTTCCAGGACCGCGACGATTGGTGCGCGGCGATCCTGGGCTATTGGGAACACCGCGCCTTTGGCCGCATGGTGGCACGCAAGGGGCGGCTGGCCCGGGCCGCCGATCTGGCCCGGGACATGGCGCTGGACCATGCGGTGCGGGCCTGGGCGCGGCGCGACGTGGTGGCGGCGCAGGCGCTTGGCCGGGTGCTGCGCGAAGCCGCAAGGTCGGGCGCCGTGGCCCAGGCCTGCGCCGCCTGAGCGGCGGTCAGATCAGTTGGTACTGCCGCGCCTTGTTGCGCAGGAAGGGCAGGCCCTTGTCCATCACCGCCTGGAAATTCTCGGCCACCGGGCGCCAGACCGCCAGGCCATAACCCACCTCGGGCGGCATGTTGATGAAGCTCTCCATCGCCAGCCCGCCCTTGAACCCGATCGCGGCCAGCGCGGCGTAGACCTCGTTCCAGGGGATGTTGCCTTCGCCCGGGGTGCCGCGGTCGGATTCCGACAGGTGGATGTAGCGGATATGGTCGCGCGCATCCAGGATACCGTTGGCGGCGCCCTTCTCCTCGATGTTCATGTGATAGGTATCAAGGTGGACAAAGATGTTGTCGGCGCCGACCTTCTCGATCATCGCGACCGCCTGCCAGCCGGTGTTGATCAGGTGGTTCTCGTAGCGGTTCACCGGCTCGATCCCGAAGGCGATCCCCAGCTTTTTCGCGTGTTTCGCCGCTGCCGCCAGGGCGCGGGCGATGTTGTCGTATTCGGCCTCGGTGGGCGGCAGGCCGGTGCGTTCGCCGATGCCGCCATAGGTCACCCCCGACAGCGCCTCGCAGCCCATCGCGGCGGCGACGTCCATCGCCTGCACCAGATGCGCGATGGCGCCTTCGGGGTTGACCGAGGCCCAGTTCTGCTGCGGCAGGCCCAGCGAGGCCACGGCGCGCATGTTGTGCTTCTTCAGCAGCGCCCTGGTATGCGGCGCATCCACCGCGGGCGCGTTCAGCAGCGCGATCTCGATGAAATCCATCTTGTACTCGGCGGCGGCAGGGATCGTCCGCTCGGCCCCCGCGCGGTCCCAGTTCATCGTCCACATGCTGGTGTGAACGCCAAAACCTTCCATCTTCAATTCCTCCGTTTTCGGTCTTTCCATCGCCCCGCGCCCCAGCGCAGGATCATCACGCCCAGAAGGAACAGCCCCCAGACCGCGGTCGACAGGTGCTGGTTCGCCCCCATCAGGTTCAGCCCCGACGAGATCACCTGCAACACCACCAGCGCCAGCACCACCGGCGCGACGCGGCCAAAGCCGCCAAAGGGATCGACGCCGCCCAGGAAACAGGCCAGCACGGTGACCAGCAAGAGCGCCTCGCCATGGCCGACGCGGACCGAGTTGAAGCGCGACAGCATCAGGATGCCGGCGATGGCGCACATCACGCCCGAAAGGGTGTAGATCAGCACCAGCGTGCGCTTGGCGTGGACGCCGGAATAGGCGGTGGCGCGCAGGTTCGACCCGATCATCCGGGCGGCAAAGCCGTGACGGGTGCGGGTCAGCAGCAGGTGCCACAGGGCCGCGCAGGCCAGGAACAGGATCAGCGGCACCGGCACGCCGAAGACTGCGCCATGGCCCAGCACGGCGACGAAATCGGGGAACCCCGAGATGTCTCCGCCGCGGGTCAGGAATTCGCCCAGGCCGCGCAGAAAGATCATCATCGCCAGGCTGACCAGGATCGGATGCGCGCCGATATAGGCGATGACGGCCCCCATCACGGCGCCGGCGGTGGCGCCGACGCCCAGGGCCAGCACCGAGCCGTAGACAAAGGGCCAGACCCCGGCATCGGGTCCGCCGTGGCTGTTCAGCACCCAGGCCAGCGTCAGCCCGGCCATGTTGGCGGTGTAGATGATCGCCAGGTTGAACCCGCCCGAGATGATCGGGATCAGCATCGCCAGCGTCAGCAGGCCCAGTTCGGGCAGCTGGTAGGCGATCGAGCCGAAGTTCGCCAGCGACAGGAAGCGGTCGGCAGTCAGGCCGAAGATGACGACGACCACGGCAAGAAAGGCCAGCAGGCCCGGAACCTCGGGGCCGGCGGCAGACTTGATGCGGGCAACCAGGGTCATTCTTGGCGCTCCCGTTTCGGCGCGATCAACCGGGCAAGATCCAGGTTCGAGGTCGAGATCGCCAGCAGGATGATCGCGCCGACCACCATCTTGAAGGCATAGGGCGAGACGCCCAGCAGGTTCAGCCCGTTCTGGGTGACCGCGACCAGCGCCACGCCCAGAAAGCAGCCCAGCACGCTGCCACGCCCGCCCCCCAGCCGCGCGCCGCCCAACACGACGGCGGCCAGCACGTCCAGTTCGCGCCCGATCAGGGCGTTCGGCACCACCTCCTTGGTGATGTGGGCCTGCATCAGCCCGGCAATGCCCGCCATCATGCCGCACCAGCCGAAGGCGACGGCCTGCATCAGCCCGGTACTGATGCCGGCCCGCCGCGCGCCTTCGGGGTTGTCGCCAAAGGCATAAAGCTGGCGGCCGGTGGTGGTGTGGCGGATCAGGGCCCAGGTGGCGATCATGCAGGCAGCCATGACCGCGACGGGCAACCGGATGTCGGCCCAGCCGTTCGCGGTTTCCAGTTCCCACAGATAGACCGCCTTCGACCACCACGAGGGCAGGTCGTAAAGGAATCGGCCCGACGTGATGAACATCAACAGGCCGAAGAAGGCGTTGAAGGTGGAAATGGTGACGACGATCGAGATGATGCGGAACTTGTGGATCAGGAAGGCGTTCACCAGGCCCAGGCTCATCCCCAGGCCGCCGGCGATCATCAGGCCGATGGCCCAGTTGCCGCCGCCGATGGCGGCAAAGGCATAGACGCAGACGTATTGCACCACCGAGGCCGCGACGGCGAACGAGATGTCGATGCCGCCGGCGATCAGCACCACCACAAGGCCCACGGCCCAGATCACGTTGACCGAGTTGTTGTTCAGAAGGCTGGTCAGGTTGACCAGGGTCAGGAAATCGGGCGAGGCGATGGCCAGGCCGGCGCAGAGGATGAGCAGGACGGCCAGCAGTTTGGCCTCGGCCGGGTAGGCGCGCAGGAAGTTACGCATAGACGGCGGCCTCCAGCTGGTCGACGCGGGTCGTGCGCGGGTCGTATTCGCCGACGATCCGGCCGCCGGCCATGTGGAGGATGCGGTCGGCGTTGACATGCACTTCGGTCACCTCGTCGGAAATCAGCAGGATCGCCAGCCCCTTGGCGGCCAGGTCGCGCACGATGCGAAAGATGCCGGCGCGGGCGCCGACGTCGACGCCCACGGTCGGGCAATCCAGGATCAGCACCTTGGGTTCGGCCGCCAGCCACTTGGCCAGCACCACCTTTTGCTGATTGCCGCCCGACAGGGTGCTGATCGCATCGCCGGGCTTGCCGATCTTGACCCCCAGTTCGCGCACCCAATGCGCCACCAGGCTTTCCTGCCGGTCGGCCGACAGCAGGCCCGCGGCCCCGGTGATCTTCTTCAGGACCGCCAGCACAGTGTTGTCGGCGATCGACTGCGGCTGGATCAGCCCCAGGGCCAGCCGGTCCTCGGACACATAGGCGATGCCCGCGGCCACCGCATCGCGGTTCGACCGGAACCGCACCGGGCGGCCCTCCAGAAGCACCGTTCCGGCCTCGGGCCGGGTCATGCCGAACAGCACATGCGCCAGTTCGGTGCGGCCGGCGCCGATCAGGCCGGTCAGGCCCAGCACCTCGCCACGCCGCAGGGTAAAGCTGACGTCGCGAAATTCGCCGCGGCGTGTCAGGCCCCGCACCTCCAGCGCCGGGGGGTTGCCGGCCGTGTCCCGCGCGGCGACCGACTGGTCGAATGTCTTTCCGGTCATCAATTCGGTCAGGCGGGTCTGGGTCATGCCCTCGGTTGGGTAGACCCCGACCAGGCGCCCATCGCGCAGCACGGTGACCCGCGACGAGATGTCCAGCACCTCGGCCAGCCGGTGGCTGACGAAGACCACGGCCACGCCGCCGGCCGACAGGGTGCGCACCACCGAAAGCAGCGCATCGGTCTCGGCCTGGGTCAGGCTGGCGGTGGGTTCGTCCATGAAGATCAGCCGCACATCGCCCACCAGCGCCCGGGCGATGGCAACCATCTGGCGTTCGGCGATGGGCAGGGTGCCAAGGCGGGCGTCCAGGTCAAGGCGGACGCCCAGCCGGGACAGCGCCACCGCGGCCGCCGCCCGCATCTTCGCATGCGGCACGCGGCGGGGGCGGTTGCCGAGAACCTCTTCGAAGGCGATGTTCTCGGCCACGGTCATTTCAGAAAACAGCGCCAGGTCCTGCCAGATCACCGCGATTCCGGCCTTGCGGGCGATCGTGGGGGTGATCTGCGCGTAGCGCTGGCCGAAAAGCTCGATCTCGGCGCCGGGTTCGGGCTGGTAGACACCGGTGATGATCTTGATCAGCGTGGACTTGCCGCAGCCGTTCTCGCCGGCCAGGCAATGCACCTCGCCGGCGCCGACATCGAAGGACACGTCCTGCAACGCCCTGACCCCGCCGAAGATCTTGGAGATGTGACGCAGACGGATGGCGGGGGCGGCAGTCATGGCAACGGGGTCATTCCAGGTTGGTATGGTTGGCGCGCATGGCCTCGGCGGTGATGGAAAGGCGGGCCTTAAGCTTCAGCACCATCACTTCGAACAGCACGAACAGCGCGCCCTCGAACAGGCTGCCCATCGGCAGGACGCTGGTCTTCGCGGTGCCCTGGTCATCGGCCATGGTCTGCGCCGGCAACAAGAGCACGCCATCGGCCAGTGCCGCACAGCGGCCCGCGGGTTGCGCGGTGATGAACTGCACCTCGGCGCCGGCGTCGCGGGCCACGCCCATCAACGCCTCGGCGGTGGAAATCCACCCCGGGCCGCAGGTGACAAGGAACACGTCGCCGGGGCCCACCGCAGGGGTGGTCATGTCGCCCTCCACGGCGGCATTCAGCCCCATGTGAAAGAGGCGCATGGCAAAGCCCATGATCTGCAGCTTTTCCCGCCCGCCGCCGAACACGACGATGCGGCGCGCCTGCGCCAGCCGTTCCACGAGCCGGTCCACCGCGGCATCGTCCAGCCGCGCAAAGACCCCGCCCAGTTCATCGAGCGCCGTCTGATACGATGTCATGATCTCTTCCAGGGGATGCAGGGCGGGCCGGGGCAACGTCTGCCCCGGCCCGGAATGTCAGCGGGTCACAGGCCCATGTCGGCCAGGCTGTCCACCGTCTCCGCGTTGATCGGCACCAGGTTGTCGGTGATGATGTCGCGGTTTTCCACGTCGGGCGAGACCTTGCCGAGACCGGGGATTTCGGTCCCGTCGGTGATCTCGGTGCCGTCCACCAAGAGCTTACCCATGGTGACAAAGACCTTGCCGGCCTCTTTCGGGTTCCACATGAAGCCGCCCGAGATGGCGCCCGACTTCACCAGGTCGCGGCCCTGTCCGGGCGAGAACGGGCCAAGCACATGGACGCTGCCGACCTTACGCTGTTCCTCGATGGCGCGGCCGGCGCCGATCGGGCCCTGGCTGCCAAAGCCGAGGAAGCCGCCGAGGTTCGGGTTGGCGGCCATCAGGTCCAGCGCGGTCTTGCGGCTGTCATCCACCGATTCCGCCACGCCGTAGCGGTCGCCGACCAGCTTCATGTCGGGGTAGTTGGCGCTGATGTAGGCGATGGCGGCATCGGCCCAGGCGTTGTGCAGCGGCACGGTCAGGCTGCCGACGAACACCGCGTATTCGCCCTTGCCGCCCATCTTCTCGGCCAGCAGTTTCGCGTGGGTCTCGCCAAAGCCGGTGGCGCTGGCAAGTTCGAAGTCCCAGTCCACGTTCTTCAGGCCGGGGCCTTCGTGGGCAACGACCTTGATCCCGGCGGCGCGGGCCTTTTCCAGCACCGGCTCAAGGGCGGCCTCGTCGTTCGGGACCACGCCGATCACGTCGACGCCCTTGGCGATCAGGTCCTCGATGGCGCGCACCTGCAGGGCCGGGTCGGCACTGGTCGGGCCGATCATCGTGGCGTCCATGCCAAGCGCCTCGGCCTGTTCCTTGATGCCGGCTTCCATGGCGTTGAACCACGGGATGCCACCGATCTTGACCACGATGCCCATCGTGGGCTTGTCCTGGGCCAGGGCCGCGCCGGAAAGGCCCGCCGCAAGGGCAACGCCCGCCATCAGGGCGCCGAACGTCCGTCTCTTCATCTCTTCCTCCCATGATCCGCCGCTGGTCTTCTTGGCCAGGCGGTGATTGCTGCATCGTTTGTGCAATCCGGACGACCAAACCGGCCCGGGGGCCGGAGCCTTGGTCCTGGTGGGTTGATTGGCGCCTCTCTCCTTGCGCCAAACGGCTGCACAAACGATATTGCATATCAAGCCCCAGCCGCCTTAGAATCGTCAAGCGGAATCTTCCCCAGCCGGCGGACAGGCATGGATCATACCCTGCGCAAGGCCACCATCCACGATATCGCGCGGCTCTCGGGGGCCTCGCCCTCGACCGTCTCGGCGGCCCTGTCCGACAACTGGAAGCGGCGCCGGATCTCGGAGGCGCGGGTCGAGGAGATCCGCCGCATCGCCGCCGAACAGGGCTATTCGATCAACATGCAGGCGCGCGGCCTGCGGCAGGCGCGGTCGGGACTGGTGGGCATGATCATCCCGGTCCACGACAACCGCTTCTTCAGTTCGATGTCGCAAAGCTTCGAGGCCTTCGCGCGCGACCGCGGGCTGGTGCCGGTGATCGCCAGTTCGCTGCGCGACCCCGAAGAGGAACGGCGGATCGTGCGCACGCTGATTTCCTATGCGGTGGACTGCCTGTTCATCGCCGGCGCCACCGCCCCCGAAGAGATCACCGCGCTGTGCCGGGCGGCGGGGCTGCGCCATGTGTTCATCGACCTGCCGGGGCCGGGGGCGCCCTCGGTGATCTCGGACAATCACGGCGGCGCGGCGCAGCTGACGCAACGGCTGTTGGCCGACATGACAGGCGACGACAGCCCGCGCGGGCGCATCTACCTGATCGGCGGGGTGGCCACCGATTACGCCACCGCCCGGCGGATCGAGGGGTTTCGCGACGTGCTGACGGCGGCGGGCCAGCCGCCCGCGCCCGATCAGATCATCGCCTGCGGCTATCCGCCCCGCCGCGCCATGCAGGAAATCGCGGCGCTCTGCGACCGGCTGGGGGGCTTGCCGGCGGCACTGTTCGTCAATTCGCTGACCGCTTTCGAAGGCGTGCTGGGCTATCTGGTCGGCCTGCCGCCCGAGGCGGTCGAGGGCACGGTGATCGGCTGCTACGACTACGACCCCTTCGCCGCCTATCTGCAATTCCCGGTCCATATGGTGCGCCAGGACGGCCACCGGCTGATCGGCCAGGCCTATGAGCTGATCGACGAGGGCCGGTTGGAGCCGGTGGTCCACGAGGTCGCGCCGCGGCTGATCCCGCCGCGGACGATCGACTACGGCCCCTACGACCAGTTCGGCTGAACCCGGGGCTTGCGCCGACCTGCGGCAACTGGCATCCGGGTCCGGCAATCCCCTTGCAGGCCAAGCTACCCCATGCCCGCCCCCGCGCACCGCCTGTCTGTCGCGCCGATGATGGACTGGACCGACCGGCACTGCCGGGTGTTTCACCGCCGGATGACGCGGCGGGCGCTGCTCTACACCGAGATGGTGACGTCGGCGGCCATCGTGCATGGGCCGAAGCATCGGCTTCTGGATTTCAGCGCCGAAGAACATCCCGTCGCGCTGCAACTGGGCGGATCGGACCCGGGCGAACTGGCGGCGGCGGTGCGGATCGCCGCGCCCTGGGGCTATGACGAGGTCAACCTGAACTGCGGCTGCCCCTCGGATCGGGTGCAGTCGGGCTGCTTCGGCGCGGTGCTGATGCAGCAGCCGGCGCTGGTGGCCGATTGCGTCAAGACGATGCAGGACGCCTCGGCAGTGCCGGTGACGGTGAAATGCCGGATCGGCGTCGATGACCAGGACCCCGAAGTGGCCTTGCCGCGGTTTCTTGAGGCGATGGTGGGCGCCGGGGTGCGCCATGTGGTGATCCATGCCCGCAAGGCCTGGTTGCAGGGCCTGTCGCCCAAGGAAAACCGCGAGGTGCCGCCGCTGGACCACGCGCTGGCGCTGCGGATGAAGCGGGCCTTCCCACAGCTGACGATCAGCGTGAACGGCGGCGTGACGACGCTGGCTCAGGCGCGCGACCTTCTGGCGCAGGGCTTTGACGGGGTGATGATCGGCCGCGCGGCCTATCACGATCCGGGCAATGTGCTGATCGGGGCGGATGCGCTCTGGGGCGAGGATCACGCGCCGTCGCGGGCCGAGGTGGTGCAGGGCCTGCTGCCCCATATCGCGGCGCATCTGGCGGCGGGCGGGCGGCTGCACCAGGTGACGCGGCACATGCTGGGCCTCTTCCACGGCCTGCCCGGGGCGCGCGGCTGGCGGCAGGTGCTGTCGACCGAGGGCTGTCGCGATGGTGCCGGCCTTGAGGTGGTGGAGCGCGCATTGCAGCGGGTGGCGGCGGCCAAGGCGGCCTGAGCCGCGCCGGTGTCTTTTCCCCCGCCGCCGGCCGCGCTAAGCAGGGGCAGAACAGGAGTGATCCGATGCCCGAACTTTCCACGCTTCTGCCGATGCTGCTGGCGCTGATCGTGATCGGCGGCTTTGCCGGGGTGATCGGCGGCCTGCTGGGCGTCGGCGGCGGCATCGTGCTGGTGCCGGCCTTCTTCTACGCCTTCAACGCCTTGGGCTATGGGTCGGGCCAGGTGATGCAGGTCTGCGTCGCCACCTCGCTGGCGACCATCGTGGTGACCTCGATCCGGTCGGTCAGCGCGCACAACCGCAAGGGCGCGGTCGACTGGGGGGTGCTGCGGACCTGGGGGCCCTGGCTGGTGGTCTCGGCCGCGGCGGGGGTCTTCGTGGCGGCGCGGGTGCCCTCGGTGGCCTTGCAGGCGGTGTTCGGGGTGCTGGCGGGCGCGGCGGGGCTGTGGATGGCCTTTGGCCGCGATAGCGCCCGGCTGGGCGAGGCGATGCCGGCCGAGCCGCTGCGCGGCGCGCTGGCCGGAGGCGTGGGGTTCTTCTCGGCGCTGATGGGGATCGGCGGGGGCACCTTCGGGGTGCCGCTGATGACGCTCTTCGCGATGCCGATCCACCGGGCGGTGGCCACGGCCTCGGGGTTCGGAGTGCTGATCGCGGTGCCCTCGGTGCTGGGCTTCCTGCTGGTGCAGGTGGCGGATGCGCCGCCCTGGACGGTGGGCGCGGTGAACCTGCCGGCCTTTGCGGTGGTGATCGGGACGACGCTGTTGACCACGCCCTGGGGGGTGCGGCTGGCCCATGCAATGAACCCCAGGCCGCTGAAGCGCGCCTTCGCGGTGTTCCTGACCCTGGTGGCGCTGAACATGCTGCGCAAGGTGCTGTGGTAGACGGCCCCGGCTGGCGGCGGATCGGCCCCGATCCGCGGATCGCCGCCTGGGCCGCGGCCGCCCTGCCGGTGGCGCAGGCCGCGCTGGCCGCCAGCGCCGAGCCCTGGCGCTGCGGCGGCACCTGGTTTGTCGGCGTCGACGCGCTGCCGAACGGGTCGGATGGCGCGGTGGGCGGCGGGGCCTTCCCCTGGGCGGCGCTGCCGCTGGCGCCCCAGCCGCTGCACCGGGCCCAGCTTTCGGTGGTCCGTCCCGGCTATCCGCAACCCTGGGAGGGCGAGGACGCCGCCGCCTTCGGTTTTCGCCTGCGGCGAGACGCGGCGCATCTGGACGGGCTTCTGCCGGTGGGGCCGCAGAAGCGACGGATGGTGAAAGAGCCGCATGCCTGGATCCTCGGCCTGCCACTGAACGAAGGCAGCGCCGGGGCCTCGCCGCTGGTGGTCTGGGAAGACAGCCACCGCCTGATGCGGGCCGCGCTGGCCGCGGCCTTCGCAGCGCATCCTCCGGACACCTGGGGCGCGGTGGACGTGACCGAAGCCTACAAGGCCGCCCGGGCCGAGGTGTTCCGCCGCTGCCGCCGGGTAGACCTGCCGGCCCGGCCCGGAGAGGCAACGCTGCTGCACCGGCTGACGATCCATGGCGTCGCGCCCTGGGCCGAAGGGGCCGAAGCCCCGCCCGAGGGACGCATCGTCGCCTATTTCCGGCCGCTCATGGCGCGGGTTTCCGACTGGATCGCCCCGGACTGACCGCGGATGCCTCCGGCGGGAGTATTTGGCAAAGAGCAATGCAGCAGGAGACGGCTGTCTTCCGTCTTGCTCTTTGAGAAATACTCCGGGGGGTGCGGGGGGCTGGCCCCCCGCCGGGGTCCGCCTAGCCCTCGGCCCGGGCGGTGCGCGCCATCCGGCCGCCGCGGCGCTTGGCCAGGCGCGGCGCGCGCGAGGGCAGGTCCGCCATCAGGGCGGCGCGTTCCTCGTGGGTCTTGCGCGACCAGGTGGTGATCTCGTCGATGCTGCGGTAGCAGCCGACGCAGATGCGTTCCTCGGGATGGACGACGCAAAGCTTGATGCAGGGCGACTGGATCTCGTCGCGTTTCCAGACGTCGTCCTTCACCCTTGCTTCCCCTGCCATGTCATGCGGTCCAGCGCGCCTTGCAGGATATACCCCGCCGCCACCGCGTCGATCACCTCTTTGCGACGTTTTCGAGACGCATCCGCCTCGAGCAGTGCCCTTTCTGCCGCAACCGTCGACAGCCGTTCGTCCCAGAAGGCGATCGGCAGGTCGGTCAGGCGGGTCAGGTTGCGGGCGAAGGCTTCGGTCGATTGCACGCGCGGGCCGCGGCTGCCGTCCATGTTCAGCGGCAGGCCCAGCACCAGGCCGCAGATCTGGCGGGCGGCAACGATCTGCATCAGGCGCGCGGCATCCTCGGTGAACTTCGTGCGGCGGATGATCTCGGTGGGGGTGGCGATCTGGCGGCGCAGGTCCGAGAGCGCGACGCCAATGGTCTTTTCGCCGAAATCGAGGCCCGCGATGGCGCCCGAGGCGGGCAGGGCGGCGGCGAAATCGGCCAGGTCGGCGCAGATCATTCCGCGACGCCCGCCGTCACGGCGGCCTCGCGCAGGCCCTGCAACTCGACCGTCATTCCCTCGAACTGGCGCTGCGCCTCGGCATAGGCCGCGCGCGCCTCGTCGGGGCGGCCAAGGGCGGCCAGCGAGGTGATCAGCCGCGCCCATTCCTCGGCGCTGCCACCTTCGGTCGCCAGCCGCTCCTGCAACTGGCCCACCATGCCCTCGATCATCGCCTGGCGTTCCTCGGGTGTCATCTCGGCGGCGGCGGCCATGTCTCCGGCCGTGGGTCCGGGGGCGGATTCGGCCCCGGGCAGGGTAAAGTTGACCCCGGCGCGGGCGGCGACGGTTTCGATCTGGTCGCGCAGCGGTACCATCCAGGGCGCCTCGGGCGGGCTGTCGCGCAAGAGCGGCTCCCACAGCGCGAAGGCGCGGTCGTAGCGGCCGCCTTGCGCGAACATCAGGCCCGAGAAGTAGCGGGCGATGCCGTTCTTGGGGTCGATCTCCAGCGCGCGGATCAGTTCGACCTCGGCCTCGGGCGAGATGTAGCCGCCGGCGGCGCGGATCATGATCTCGGCCAGGGTGGCCAGGTCGTCGGCGCTGGCCTGGTCGCCCTTGACGGCGATCAGCCGGCGCTGCGCGGCCTCGGCGGCGGCCAGGTTGCCCAGGGCGGCCTCGTTGCGGGCCAGGAGGTCCAGGCCGCGCGGGTCGGTCGCGGTGGCGGGGTCGATGGCGGCGCGCAGCTTGTCCATCAGGGCGGCGAATTCGGGATCGACCTGCGGCGGGGGCAGGGGCTCTACGCCGGCGACGGCCGCGGCCTGGCTGGGGCGGGCGGCCATCGCGGCATCGGCCTCGGCCATCCGGGTGCGGATCGGCAGGTCGGGATACCAGGGCAGGCCGATCTGCGCATAAAGCGCCAGCCCGCCCAGCGAGGCCACGGCCACGGCGGCCATCGCCGGCCAGATGGCCCGGGGCGTTGCGGCGACGGGGGCGCCGGCCTGCAGCGCGCGGTCGGCCTCCAGCAGGCGGCGGGCGATCTCGGTCTTCAGCCGCTGCGCCTCGGCCTCGGTCAGGGTGCCGCGGGCCAGGTCGCGGTCGGCTTCGGCCAGCTGGTCGCGGTAGACCCGGATGTCCTGTGCGGCCGCGGGTTCGGCCACCGCCCGGCCCTGCGCCAGGCTGCGCACCAGGAAGGCCGCGACGATCACCGTCATCGCGCCCGCCACCGCCCAGAACCCCAGCGTCTCCATGCCTGCCGCGCCCCCGTTCCGCCATCCGTGCCGGCCCTGCATGTAGCCTTTCGCCCGCCCCGGCAAAAGGGGCTGTTCGCCGCAGCCGGTGCCGCGGCCTCCCGGTTTCCGGCCGATGTCGCATTTTTCCCGATTGTGCCGCTGGAAGGTGGGGGTGAATCGCGCCTCGGGTCCAGTAGGAAGACTGAACCTGTTTCCCCGAGAGGCCCGCATGAAGCGCTATTCGGTCTTTGCCATCGCCCGCGAGGCACTGCGCTACCACACCGGATGGGAGCGCGCCTGGCGCGCACCCGAGCCGAAGCCGGCCTACGACGCGATCATCGTGGGCGCTGGCGGCCATGGCCTGGCCACGGCCTATTACCTGGGCCGCAACCACGGCATTCGGAACGTGGCGATCATCGAGAAGGGCTGGCTTGGCGGCGGCAATACGGGGCGCAACACCACCATCATCCGGTCGAACTATCTGCAGGACCCGTCCGCCGCGATCTACAACAAGGCGCTGACGCTGTACGAGACGCTGAGCCAGGACCTGAACTACAACGTGATGTTCAGCCCCCGCGGCTTGCTGATGCTGGCGCAGACCCACCACGAGGTGCGCGGCTATCTGCGCACCGTGCATGCCAACAACCTGCAGGGCGTCGAGACCAAGTGGATCGGCCCGGACGAGGTGAAGCGGCTAGTGCCGATCATCAACATCGACGGGCCGCGCTATCCGGTGCTTGGCGCTCTGTACCAGCCGCGCGGCGGCACCGGCCGGCATGACGCGGTGGCCTGGGGCTATGCGCGGGCGTGCAGCGACATGGGCATGGACATCATCCAGAACTGCGAAGTCAAAGGCGTGCGGTCGGAAAACGGCGTCGTGACGGGCGTCGAGACGACCAAGGGCTTCATCGGCTGCAAGAAGCTGGGCATGGTGGTTGCCGGGCATTCGGGGCAACTGGCGGAAATGGCGGGCTTCCGCTTGCCGATCGAGGCGGTGGCGCTGCAGGCGCTGGTCTCCGAGCCGATCAAGCCCTGCATGGATGTGGTCGTCATGGCCAACACCGTGCATGGCTACATGAGCCAGTCCGACAAGGGCGAGATGGTGA
>JAGPCN010000057.1 GCA_018058035.1 Fuscovulum sp. | reverse complement strand
TACAGGATGAACATCCCCGCCATCAGCAGCCCCGGCAGGATGCCGGCCAGCCACAGTTCGGACACCGGCTGCCGGGCGATCATCGCATACAGCACCAGCACCACCGAGGGCGGGATCAGGATGCCAAGGCTGGACCCGGCCTGGATCACCCCGGTCACCATGCGCTTGTCATAGCCGCGGCGCAGCAGCTCCGGCAGCGCGATGGTCGATCCGATCGCCATGCCGGCGACCGACAGCCCGTTCATCGCCGAAATCAGCACCATCAGCAGGATGGTGCCGATGGCCAGCCCGCCCGGCACCGGGCCGAACCAGACGTGGAACATCCGGTACAGATCGTCGGCCAGCCGCGCCTCGCTCATCACATAGCCCATGAAGACGAACATCGGCAGCGTCAGCAGCGGATACCACTTCATCAGCTTCATCGCCTGGGAGAAGGCCATGCTTTCGCCGCCCGTCCCCCACAGCGCCAGCGCCGCCGCCACGGCGACAAAGCCGATGACGCCAAAGACCCGCTGGCCGGTCATCATCAGCATCAGCATGGTCGAGAACATCAGGATCGCGATCATGTCCTGCGGCATCAGATGGTCTTTCCGCGCAGGGTGGCGATGTCGCGGATCAGGCTGGCCAGAGCCTGCAGGAACATCAGGGTAAAGCCTGCGACCATCGTCACCTTGATCGGCCACAGATAGGGCCGCCAGGCGGTCGGGCTGCGCTCGCTGTAAGCCAGCGAATAGACGGTGGAATCGACCGCCCCCCACAGCAGGACGCCCAGATAGACCAGCACCGCAAGAACCGTCACGGCATCCCACCACGCCTGCCGGCGCACCGGCTGCTGGGCATAGAACAGGTCCATCCGGACATGGCCGCCCTCTTTCCAGGCATAGGCGCCGCCCAGGACGTAATAGGCGACCATCACGAACTGCGCCATTTCCAGCGTCCACAGCGAGGGCTGGCCGGAGGCCTTGGTGATCGTCGACCACAGCAATACGCCCATCAGGACGAACAGCAGGTACATCGCGAACCGGCCGATGCCGTGGTTGACCCGGTCGACCAGCCGGACAAAGGCAATCAGGACTTGCGGCATGGCCTAGGCCCCGTCATGCGACAGGGCAGCCAGCGCGGGCGCGCGCCCGGCACGGCGGCAGATCATGGCGAGTCATCTCCCTGTTCTTTTCCACAGGGTTTCCTTTGCTCCCCCTTCTGTCAAGAATATTCCGGCACGAAGAAACCTGTTACAATCGTTCCGAACAGGGTGGAGGCGGCATGACCGGCACAGGACGGATCGAACAGCGGATGCGCTCTGCCATGGCCGAGTTGACCCGGGCCGAACGCCAGGCCGCCAGCCACATCCTGTCGCATTTCCCGATGTCGGCCCTGGGGTCGATCACCGCGCTGGCGCGGGCGGCCGAGGTCTCGTCGCCGACCATCGTGCGGCTGGTGCAGAAGCTGGGCTTCCGCGGCTACAGCGACTACCAGTCCGCCCTGCGCGCCGAGGTCGAGCGGCTGCTGACCGCGCCCCTGTCGCTGCCCGAGGGCGAACGCCGGGCCGAGGATCACCCCTTGCAGGCCTATGCCGCGCAGGTGGTGGGCAACATCCACGCCACGATCTCGCAGATACCGGCGGTCGATTTCCTGGCGGTTTCGGAGCTTTTGGCCGACACGGCGCGCAAGGTGACGGTGATGGGCGGGCGCCTGACCCATGCGCATGGCGACTACTTCGCCACGCTTCTGCGGGTGATGCGGGCCGACGTGGCCTTCATCGCCGACATGCTGACCGACTGGCAGCAGGCGCTTCTGGACATCCGCGAAGGCGACGTGGTGGTGATCTTCGACATCCGCCGCTACGAAGGCAACGCGGTGCACTTCGCCGAACTGGCCGCCAGCCAGGGCGCCGCGGTCGTGCTGGTCACCGACCGCTGGCTGTCGCCCGCCATGGCCCATGCGCGCCACGTCCTGGCCTGCCACGTCGAGGTGCCCTCGGCCTGGGATTCGACGGCCAGCCTGCTGGTCCTGGTCGAGGCGCTCTTGGCGCATGTGCAGGGGCGGCTGGCGGGCCAGGTGCAGGACCGGCTGAACCGGCTGGAGGATTACTTCGCCAGAACCAAGGTGTTCCAGGCCCCGCGTGTCGGCGGCAAGGGCTGACAGGGCCTAGTAGCCGCGGGCGCGGTCGACCTGGTGCAGGAACGGCAGGCCGGCCTCGCCGCGGCGGATGTTCTCGGCGATCACCCGCGCCGCGGTCAGCGGCCGGGTATCGGCGGCGATGTGGGGTGTGACCGTCACCCGCGGATGCGCCCAGAACGGATGGTCGGGGGGCAGCGGCTCGGTGCGGAACACGTCCAGCGTGGCGTGGCCGACCTGGCCCGCGTCCAGCGCCGCCAGAAGGGCCGCGTCGTCGATCAGCGCGCCACGACCGGGGTTCAGGATCACCGCGCCGCGCGGCAGCGCCGCCAGCGTCCGGGCGTTCAGGGTGTTCTCGGTCTCGGGCGTCTTGGGCAGCAGCGTGACCACGATCTGCGCCCCCGACAGCGCCCGCAAGAGGCCCACGTCGCCCGACAGCGTGGGCAGGCCGGCAATATCCTTGGGCGTCCGGCTCCAGCCGGTGACGGGAAAGTTCAGCGCCTGCAAGGCCCGCGCGGCGGCCATCCCCAGCGCGCCCAGGCCCAGCATCGCCACGGGCCGTTCGCGCGCCAGCGGCGGGCAGGTCGGATCCCAGACCCGGCCGGGGTTCACGATGTGGCGGTCCATCCCCAGATGATGGCGCAGCGCATGGCCGACCACCCATTCCACCATGCCCTCGGTCAGGCCGGGGTCGACCATGCGGCACAGGGGCTGGGTCAGCGTCGGGTTGCCGACGACGCGTTCGACCCCGGCCCACAGCGACAGCACCGCCCTGGCCCGGGTGTAGGGCGCAAAATCCTGCAACGGCGCCGAGGGGGCGTAAACGATATAGTCCACCTTGGCCGGCTCCGCCTCGGTCACGATGCGGGCCGACAGGCCGGCCTCGGCCAGCGCGGCGGGCAGCACGTCGCGGTATTCGTCCCACGACTGGGGGGCGGCGAACAGGATCAGCGGCATCGGGTCCTCGTGCAGGTGGGCGTGCCCCCCCGGGATAGGCCGCAGGGGACGCCGGGCGCAAGGGTCGTGGCCCGGCAACGGCACAGCAGACCCACGGGACAGGTGACTTTTCCCCGCCCTGCCCCCATATTCCGCCCAGGATGCAAAGAGAGAGCCGCGATGTTCCTGATCGACCGCCGCAAGATGCAGATGGTGCGCCCCGAAGAGGCCCTGCCCGGCCGCCCGCAACCGATCCCCACCGCCGAGACGCATTTCCTGTCGGGCCTGCCGCTGAAATCTCCGGTGCCCGAGGGGATGCAAGAGGCGATGTTCGGCATGGGCTGCTTCTGGGGGGTCGAACGCAAGTTCTGGGCCGTACCGGGCGTCTGGCTGACCATGGTCGGCTATGCCGGCGGCTTCACGCCGAACCCGACCTACAAGGAAACCTGCACGCAAGAGACCGGCCACAACGAGGTGGTGCGGGTGATCTTCGATCCCGCGCAAGTGTCTTACGAGGCGCTCTTGAAGCTGTTCTGGGAAAACCACGACCCGACGCAGGGGATGCGGCAGGGCAATGACATCGGATCGACCTACCGCAGCGGCATCTACACCTTCACACCGGCGCAGGAGGCGGCGGCAATATCCTCGAAGGTGGTGTTCCAGGCCGCGCTGACGGCCGCCGGCCGCGGCACGATCACCACCGAGATCCTGCCCGCGCCGGTGTTCTACTTTGCCGAGGATTACCACCAGCAATACCTGGCCAAGAACCCCGACGGCTATTGCGGCATCGGCGGCACCGGCGTGACCTGCCCGATCGGAACCGGCGTGGCCGCGGGCTGAGGCTACTGGGTGGCGCCCCTGGCGGCAGCCAGCCAGGGTTCGGGAAGGACTTCTGGCGGACGGCAATCAGGGTCGTCAAAGCGCCAGACCTCGTGAAGATAATGTGCCTGCCGCCAGTCGTTTGCCTGGTCAAACCTGGACGGGACCAGCAGATAGACCTCACGGACCCTTGCCATGGGGAAATCGGCCTTGTGTTCGGCACAGAACAGGTAGACCGCCGCAAGGTCCGCTCCAATTTTCGCCAGGCTCTCGTCCCCTTCCTTCTCGATGCCCGCGTCCACGGTCATGCCCGCCGGCGCAAAGGTATCGCGGTAGATGAGAAGCCCGTCTTCTCCGTACAAACCGAAGGCCGCATTCAGGTCATCAACGCGGATATCCGTCTTGTTGGCAAATCCGAATGTTGCGGTCCCCTTCGCTGGCGAGGTCGAGAAGGTCGGGGTAAGCCGGCCGCTCTGCGGCGCAATGGCATTGGCGAACAGGTCCAGCGTCACAAAGGCATAAATTGATGCCACCGCCCCCAGAACCGCCGCAATGCGCAGAAACCGGCGATAGGTACGCGGCGACACGGTTGCCCGCAGCAGATCCTTCATTCTTGCAATCATGACAGCCCCTAACCTTGCCCTGCGGCACAGAACCATGGCCTGAATGGGGCTTCAAGCCCCGGGTCCCTGGACCGGCGGTTGACCCGGGCCACCATGCGGCTTATCGCGACCCAAGCATTTCCGAGGTTTCCCGATGCCCACATTCACCGCCCTGACCACCCTGGATGGCGAACCCGCCGCGCGCGCCCTGGTCCAGGCCCTGGAGCGGATGACGCCCGAACCCTACGGCGTCGGCGTGTTCGATATCGAGGACGGCTCGGGCCGCTGGGAGGTGGGAGGCTATTTCCACGAGGCGCCCGATGCGATCGTGCTGGAAATCCTGGCCACGGCCTTTGGTGCCAAATCCTTCGTGGTCTCCGAAGTGCCCGAGGTCGACTGGGTCGCCAGGGTTCAGCGCGAGTTGCACCCGGTCAGCGCCGGCCGCTTCTATGTCTATGGCAGCCACGACCGCGACAAGGTGCCCGCCGGCCGGGTGGCGCTTGAGATCGAGGCCTCGATGGCCTTCGGCACCGGCCACCACGCGACCACGCTGGGCTGCCTTCTGGCCTTTGACGCGCTCTACGAGGCGGGCCTTCGCCCGGCCAATGTGGCCGACATCGGCGCCGGCACCGCCGTGCTGGCGATGGCGGCGGCCAAGATGCTGCCGCAGGCGCGGGTGCTGGCCAGCGACATCGACCCCGTCGCGGTCGAGGTCGCGCGGGTGAACCTGGCCGTCAACGGGCTTGAGGGCCGCGTCGCTTGCGTCGAGGCGGCCGGTTTCGACCATGTGACGATCCGAAAGGCCGCCCCCTTCGACCTGGTCTTTGCCAACATCCTGAAGGGCCCGCTGATCGAACTGGCGCCCGACATGGCGCGGCATGTGGCGCCCGAGGGCCGGGTGATTCTGTCCGGCCTGCTGGTGATTCAGGCCGAGTCGGTGATTGACGCTTACGTTGCGTCAGGTTTCCGTCTGCTTTCGCGAAACGATCTTGGAGAGTGGAGCGCATTGGTTCTGCAACGCAGCTAATACGCTGAAAACAAACGGAGAAAACGGATTCATGTTTAATTCGCCGCAGTCTTTGCCCAAGTATTGCCACAATCTGACCTCATCAATTCCTTAAGGCGGGGGCCGAGACGATGGTGAAGCAAATGTGGGCTGACCCGAACCTGAACGACTTCTACGGCCGCGTCGCGCGGATCGAGAAGGCACACAAGAAGGGCTATGGCTTCGAGGCCCGCGGAACGCTGGGCCGGTCGTCGTCCTACAAGCGCGACAAGGCCAGCTGGCGGCTGGTCAAGCCGCTGGTCCTGGTGCTGGCGATGGGGCTCGGCCTCAAGGGCGTGATCCACTATTACGTCGGCCAGGCGCTGTACGACGAGCGCGTCGCCTCCCTGATGGCGGGCGAGGGCTTTGACCCGGTGGGCGGCACGCTGATGCAGGCCGATCCGGTCACGCTGGCGATCTCGGGCGCCCTGACCGAGGTGTTTCCGAAGTAACGCACCCGACAGGGGTGCCTTGGGCCGCCTCCGGGGAACCGGCGGGCGGCCTTGGCGTTTTCAACCCAACGGCGTCGCGCTGTTCGCGGGGGCCGGAAAACCGAAGGGCCGCCGCCGGTTGATCCGGCAGGCGGCCCAGGTATCTGTCCCGACCTTGCGGCCGGGTGGCGTGGTCAGAGGCGGTTCAGCGCCCCAGCATCTCGATGTCGCCACGGCACAGGCCGATGTCGTCCAGCTCGCGGTCCGAGAGCTTCGACAGGGCCTTGCGGGTGACGCGCGCGTCATTCCAGGCGCCCAGCGTCGCAAGAACGCCGGTCAGCGCCAGGACAGCGCGGTACGTCGCGATGGCGCCGAACGGCGCGGGGCGGCTCGTTTCGATGGCGGCCATGGTGGTGATCCTTTTCAGATTTGCTTGTGCAGGAAGCATCGTGCTTCGATGACAGCCAGATAATCTTGCTGCACCTGCAAAGCAAGGCGGGGTCCAGCAAGGCCGCCTTGCGCCCGCTGCATGGCTGCGGACACGAATTTGACACCATTTATCAACGGTTTCGTGATCTGCGGGGCGGAAATGTCGCTTCCGGGTGGCAGCCCGTCGATTTCTGCAAGTGCATAAGGATTTCCCGGCCGGCGTCAATGGACGACCTGCACCGGAAGAAGGGCATTGGCGCATGTTCCCTTTTCGTGCTAGTCGTTGCGCAACCAAGACCAATCGGGGCAGTCATGCGCGTCATCGGGATCGACCCAGGGCTTCGCAACCTTGGCTGGGGGGTGATCGACGTCGCGGGCGCACGCATCACCCATGTCGCGAACGGCATCTGCCACACCGAAAGCGGCGGCGACGACCTGGCGCAGCGGCTGTGCAGCCTGCATGTCCAGCTGACCCAGGTGTTCCAGGCCTGGTCGCCCGACAGCGCGGCGGTCGAGCATACCTTTGTCAACAAGGACGCGGTGGCGACGCTGAAGCTGGGCCAGGCGCGGGGGATCGCGCTCTTGGTGCCGGCGCAGTTCGGGCTGGCGGTGGGGGAATATGCCCCGAATGCGGTGAAGAAGACGGTGGTGGGCGTCGGCCATGCCGCCAAGGTGCAGGTCGACCACATGGTGCGGCTGCACCTGCCGGGGGTCAAGGTGGCCGGGCCGGACGCCGCGGATGCGCTGGCGATCGCGATCTGCCACGCCCATCACATGGCGTCCTCGGGCCGGCTTGAGGCCGCATTGAAGAGGGCCGCGGGATGATCGGCAAGATTTCCGGTCGACTGGACTGGAAGGGCAGCGAGCAGGTCCTGATCGACTGCCGCGGCGTCGGCTACATCGTCTTCGTCAACGACCGCACCCTGGCCGCCCTGCCCCCGGTCGGCGAATTCTGCGCGCTCTACACCGATCTTCTGGTGCGCGAGGACCTGTTGCAGCTGTTTGGCTTCACCAGCCTGCTGGAAAAGGAGTGGCACAAGCTCTTGATGACCGTGCAGGGCGTGGGCGCCAAGGCCAGCATGGCGATCCTGGGCGCGCTTGGGGCCGAGGGCGTGGCGCGCGCGATCACCCTGGGCGATGCCCGCGCGGTGCAGGCGGCGCCGGGGGTGGGGCCCAAGCTGGCGCAGCGGGTGATCCTTGAGCTGAAGTCCAAGGCGCCGTCGCTGATGGCGGCGGGGGTCCGACTGGCCTCGGTCGCCGAGCCGGTCGAGGTGATCGAGACCGCCGCCCCGGCGCTGGCCCCGAAGAAACCCGCCAAGGACGACGGCGCCGCCCGCCGCGCGGGCTATGCCGCCGACGCGCTGTCGGCGCTGCTGAACCTGGGTTATTCGCAGGGCGATGCGGCGCAGGCGGTGGCCACCGTCGCGGGCGAACAGCCCGAGGCCGACACCGCCACCCTGATCCGGTCGGCGCTGAAGCTGCTGGCGCCGAGGTAGCGGATGCAACCGGCCGTGCAGGTCACCGCGGACAGCACGGCGCCATTGCCCTTGAACTGCCCCCGAAACGGCGGCTTGATACACCTCACCCCAACGGACCGAGCCGGAATTGACTTCTGACCCCACCCTTCGCCCCGAGAAGCTGCCCGAGGACAGCGACCGCGCCCTGCGGCCCCAGGTGCTGGAGGAATTCATCGGCCAGCACGACGCGCGGGCCAACCTGCGCGTCTTCATCGACAGCGCCCGGATGCGGGGCGAGGCGATGGACCATACGCTGTTCCACGGGCCCCCGGGCCTGGGCAAGACCACCTTGGCGCAGATCATGGCGCGCGAACTGGGGGTGGGGTTTCGCATGACCTCGGGGCCGGTGCTGGCGAAACCGGGCGACTTGGCGGCGATCCTGACCAACCTGGAACCCAAGGACGTGCTCTTCATCGACGAGATCCACCGCCTGTCTCCGGTGGTCGAAGAGGTGCTTTATCCGGCGATGGAGGATTTCGCGCTGGACCTGGTGATCGGCGAAGGGCCAGCTGCGCGCACGGTGCGGATCGACCTGCAACCGTTCACCCTGGTGGGTGCGACCACGCGGCTTGGCCTTCTGACCACGCCCCTGCGCGACCGCTTCGGCATCCCGACCCGGCTGCAGTTCTACACCGAGGACGAGTTGTTCCAGATCGTCACCCGGGGCGCGCGCCTCCTGGGGGTGCAGGCCGACGACGATGGCTGCCGCGAGATCGCGCGGCGCGCGCGCGGCACGCCGCGGATCGCCGGGCGGCTGTTGCGCCGGGTGGTCGACTTTGCGCTGGTTGAGGCCGGGGGCCGCGTCAGCCGCGCCCTGGCCGACCGGGCGCTGACCCGGCTGGGGGTCGACAACCTGGGGCTGGACGGCGCCGACCGCCGCTATCTGACACTGCTGGCCGAAAACTATGGCGGCGGCCCGGTGGGGGTGGAAACCATCGCCGCCGCCCTGAGCGAGCCGCGCGATGCCATCGAAGAGGTGATCGAGCCCTACCTGTTGCAGCAGGGCCTGATCCAGCGCACTCCGCGCGGGCGGATGCTGGCGGCCAAGGCCTGGCGGCACCTGGGGCTTGAGGCCCCGCGGACCCCAGGCCAGGCCGATCTGTTCGGCGCCTGATCAACCCAGGATCAGGTCGGCGCCGATCGTGTCGATGTCCCCGCCCTCGATCAGGATCCGGCGGTCGGCGGCAAAGGTGAACAGCACGCCCTCGGCCGTTTCGCTGGCCAGCGCCATCGCCTCGGCCACCGATGCAAAGCCAAAGCCCAGAAGCAGGATGTGGTCGATGCCCGCCTGATGGTCCAGCACCCGGTCCAGATAGGGGGTCGGCTGGTCCGCGGCGAAGACGAAGACATCGCTGCCCGCCCCGCCGGTGATGCGGTCGCTGCCGGCATCGCCGCGCAGGGTGTCGTTGCCGCCGCCGCCATGCACCACATCATCGCCGGTGCCCCCGATCAACCGGTCGTCGCCCAGGCCGCCGAACAGCCGGTCGCCACCGTCCCCACCCGCCAGCGCATCGGCCCCGGCCCCGCCAGTGAGACTGTCGTTGCCGCTGCCTCCTGACAGGCTGTCGTCGCCCGTGCCGCCATCCAGCCGGTCGTTGTCCAGTGACCCGGTCAGCACATCGTTGCCCGCCCCGCCGACCAGGGTGTCGGCCCAGCCGCCGCCGTTCAGGGTGTCGTCGCCCTCGCCGCCGTCGAGCAGGTCGGCGCCGGCTTCGCCATCCAGGCTGTCGTTGCCCGTCTCGCCCAGCAACTGATCGGCATCCGAGCCGCCCTTGACGGAATCGTCGCCGGTGCCGCCATACACGGTATCCTCGCCGCGCCCGGCCGAGATGCCGTCGTTGCCGGCCTCGCCAAAGACCAGGTCGTCACCGATCGCCTGCGGAAAGAAATCGTCGGCCCAGACGACGTCGTCACCTTCGCCGGCGTAGATCAGGTCGTCACCCGTGCCGCCGTAGATCCAGTCGCCGCCATCGCCGCCATAGCCGGCATCGTCGCCCGCCGACAGCACGATCCCGTCGCGCCCGCCGCCGCCAAAGACGAAATCGACCCGTCCGGTGCCGAACAGCCCGTCGTCGCCGTCATAGCCCCGCAGATAGCCGCCGGTATAATTGGTGTGGCTGAAGTATTCCTGCTGCCAGTCGGCCAGCAGCAGGTCCGAGGCCGCGCGCAGATGGCCCGCCCGGGCCAGGTCGAAGACCGCGTTGAACAGGTCAGCGTCCAGCAGCACGAAGTTCGAGGTGACGATCAGCCGGCTGTCGCCATCTGTCCAGGAGCCGGCGTAAAGGTAGTAGCCCTCGATGATGCCGGCCGTCATGCGGCCCGCGCCGTCAAAGGCGATGTCGCGGCCAAGCACCCGCAAGGACCAGGTGCCATTGGTCAGTTCGAACGAGGTTTCGGTGGCGGCGCTGACCAGGGTGCCGCCCAGAAAGAAGGTGTCGGAGATGTCGCGAAAAGGCACGTCGCCGGTTTGGGTGATTGAGGGCATGGCAATCTCCGCTTTTTGAGAAATGGCTTGCACTCTAGCCGATTCTTCGGCACGGCGCGCGAAAAACCGGCAGGTGCCGCATGACGCCCGAAACTGTCGCTTCGCTGTTCACCCGCCCGGACGGCAGCTTTCTTTGCGCCCGCTGGGGCCGGCCGATCGTGCCGGTGGTGTTCGGCGTCGATGACGCCACGCTGGCCACGCTCAAGGGCGGGATCGAGGCGGTGGTGGCGCATGCCGGCCACCGGATGGCCGAGACCGACCCCGAACTGGGCGCGAACCTGATGCTGTTCTTCTTTCGCGACTGGTCCGAACTGCCGCTGGTGCCGAACCTGGACCGGCTGGTGCCGGGTCTGGCGGACCTGTGCGACCGGCTGGCGGCCGAAGGCGCCAACCGCTACCGGACCTTCCGGATGGATGAGGCCGGCGCGATCCGCGCGGTCTTCGTCTTCCTGCGGATGGATGCGCACCTGTCGGCGATGCCGGCGGCGGCGCTGGCCCTGGCGCAGGCAACCGAGGCGATGCTGACCTGGGGCGAGCGCGCCTTTGCCGCCGGCGGCCCGCTGGCGCGCAGCCCGGACGACGGGACCGAGATCCTGCACCCCGACATCGCCGCCGTCCTGCGCGCGGCCTATGACCCGGTTCTGCCCCCGGTATCGCGCGAGCCCGGCCACGCGCTGCGCCTGGCCGCCCGGATCACGCGCGGCTGACGATTTTCTCACGCGCCCGCGCGGCAAGAGCGGGGCAAGGGTCGGGTATTCCCGCCCCCTGCCCCGGCTGTTTCCGGGGTAACATCGCGGCATTCCCTTTGCGGGCATCCTGGCCCGGACGACGCTTTCGACCCGCCATTTCCGGCTTTCTCATTTCCTCGGAGGACATCATGTCCCTGCGTTCCCCGCGCGAACGCCTGTTCCAGACCCTGGCCTATGAAACCGGCGGGCTGTGCCTGTCGGTTCCGCTTTACCTGATGTGGACGCAGGGCGCCGCCGGCGCCGGGGCGATGCTGATGGCGGCGCTTTCGCTGGCAGTCCTGGTCTGGTCGCCGCTGCACAACACCGCCTTCGACTGGGCCGACCTGCGCCTGTCGGGGCGGGTTGCCAGCGACCGGCCGCAGGCCTGGCGGCTGGTGCATGCCCTCAGCCACGAGGCCTCGACCGTGGTAGTAACGCTGCCGATCCTGGTCTTTCTGGGCGGACACGGCTGGACGGCGGCGCTGGTCGTCGACCTGGGCCTGACGCTGGTCTATGCCGGCTATGCCTATGCCTTCCACCTGGCCTACGACAGGCTGCGGCCGGTGGCCCCCGTCTCGTTTCGCTTCGCCTCCTGACAGGGAAGACGGGCCGGCCCGCCAGGACTTGCCGAACGCCGACCGGCCGGACTAGGCTAAGCCCATGACGACACCCGATCATCGCCTGCCCGTCCGCGTCTACTATGAGGACACCGATCTGGCCGGGATCGTCTACTATGCCAATTACCTGAAGTTCATCGAACGCGGCCGCAGCGAATGGGTCCGCGCCATGGGCATCGACCAGACGGCGCTGAAGGCGACGCTGGGGCTGGTCTTTGCCGTCCGTCGGGTCGAGGCCGACTACCTGCGCCCGGCCCGCTTTGGCGATGACCTGACAGTGACCACCCGGCTGCGCGAGATGGGCGGCGCGCGGATCGTGGTCGATCAGGAGGTGCTGCGCGGCGCCGAACGGCTGTTCCAGGCGGCGGTCACACTGGTCTGCCTGTCGGACGACGGCCACGCCGCCCGGATCCCGCCCGAAGTGCGCGCCCGGCTGGCCCCGGCCGTGCACTGACCGCCCCGCCGGGCACCGATTTTCGTGCGAAAATCGTGCCCGAAAATCGCACGATTTTCGGTTCCCGGCCGGCAGCGGGGGCGCTGATCGGCTGCGCGGCCCCCCGCGCATCGCCAACTTGTGTTGGCTTTCCCCCTGTAACCTTGCTAGAATCAGCGCTAACGGAGCCGCAAAGGCCCGACCGAACAAGAGCAGGCGTAATGGAAACGGAAACCCTCGCATTGGCGCAGGAGATTGATTTCTCCTTGCTCGCCCTCTTCGCACGCGCGACGCTGACGGTGAAGATCGTCATGCTGATGCTGATGATCATGTCCTTCTGGTCCTGGGCGATCATCATCCAGAAGCACATCATGTACCGCGCCGCGCGGAAAGAGGCCTCGGTCTTTGACCGCGCCTTCTGGTCGGGCGAGCCGCTGGACGAGCTTTATGAAAAGATCGGGCCGGAACCGCAGGGCGCCTCGGAAAAGGTGTTCTCGACCGGCATGCTGGAGTGGCGTCGCAGCCACAAGCAGGACGGCGCGCTGATTGCCGGCGCCCAGGCCCGGATCGACCGCGCGATGGATGTGGCGATCGCGCGCGAAAGCGAAAAGCTGAACAAGGGCCTGTCCTTCCTGGCCACCACCGGGTCGACCGCGCCCTTCATCGGCCTTTTCGGCACGGTCTGGGGCATCAAGCATTCGTTTGAGCAGATCGCCATCAGCCAGAACACCAACCTGGCCGTCGTCGCCCCCGGCATCGCCGAGGCGCTCTTGGCCACCGCCGTGGGCCTGGTCGCGGCCATTCCGGCCGTGGTGTTCTACAACAAGCTGAATGCCGACAGCGAGCATATCCAGGGCAACTACGAAAGCTTCGCCGACGAATTCGCGACCATCCTGTCGCGCCAGCTGGACAGCTGAGCGATGGGCGCCGGGGTCATGAAGAAATCCGGCGGGGGCGGGCATCGCCGCCGCCGCCGCGGAACCGCCGCCGCGATGAGCGAGATCAACGTCACGCCCTTTGTCGACGTGATGCTGGTCTTGCTGATCATCTTCATGGTGGCCGCGCCGATGCTGACGGTGGGCGTGCCGGTCGAACTGCCCGAGACGGCCGCGAACGCCCTGCCGACCGAGCAGGAAGAGCCGCTGACGATCACCATCACCGCCGAGGGCGACCTGATGATCATGGCCAATCCCGTCGCCGATGCCGAGCTGATCCCCAAGCTGAAGGCGATCGCGGCCGAGCGCACCAGCGACAAGGTGTTCCTGCGCGCCGACGGGCGCCTGCCTTACGAGCGGGTGGCCCAGGTCATGGGCGCGCTGAACGCCGGCGGGTTCAACAACATCGGTCTGGTGACCGATGCGCAGGGGCCGGATTTCGGCAACGGCGGATAACCGGGCATGGACTGGGGCCAGGATACGGGCCTGTCGAAGGGCACGCTTTACTCGGGGATCGGCCATGTCGGCCTGATCCTCTGGGTGGTTGCGGGCGACCTGCTGTTCTCGCATGACGAGCCGCCGCCGATCGAGGTGGCCACCGTCTCGATGATGACCGAGGCCGAGTTCCAGGCCATGCAGTCCAGCGCGCCTGCGCCATCGGAAACGCCATCGCCCGAGCAGCCCGCCGCGGCCGAGCCCGAGGCCGCGCCGACCCCGCCGCCCGAGCCGGAACCCCAACCCGAAGCGCAGCCCGAACCCCAGCCGCAGCCCGAACCGGAACCGGCGCCCGAGCCGCTGCCCGAGCCGCAGCCGCAGCCCGAACCCGTGCCCGAACCGCTTCCCGAACCCGAGCCGCAGCCCGAAGACGTGGTCGTGGCGCCCGAGGAACAGCCCTTGCCGTCGCTCTCGGCCTCGCTGCGGCCCAAGCCCAAGCCCGCCGACCGGGTCGCGCCCGATCCCGTCGCCGTGCCCGAGGACCAGCCGACCAGCGACACGCCGACCGAGGCGACCACCGACCAGCCCGCCGAAGAGCCGCAGGTGGTGGAAGAGCCGCAGGAACAGACGGCGCCCGAGGAAACCGGCGACGTGCTGCGCACAGAGGCGACCGAGGACCAGGACGAGACGCTGGGCATGACCGCCTCGATGCGGCCAAAGTCGCGGCCCGCGCGCCCGACGCCGTCTGAAGCCACCGAAACCGCCGACACCCCGGCCGAGACCGAAACCGCCAGCGCCGAGGCGACCGACGCGCCTGCCACCGATACCGCAGCCGACGATGCCCTGGCCGCCGCCCTTGACGAGGCCGCGACCGAAGACACCAGTTCCGATGGCGGCTCCGAAGCCATCGCCCCGACCGGCCCGCCCCTCAGCGCCGGCGAGATCGGCGACGTGAAATCCGCCATCGGCCGCAAGTGGAGCCTGGGCACCGCCTCGACCGACACGATGCGCACCACCATCGTCGTGCGCGTCAGCTTCGACCCTTCGGGCAAGCCGGTCGACATCGAGCTTCTGGAAAGCGACGGCCCCAGCCAGGCCGCCACCGACACCGCGTTTTCAGCCGCCCGCAGCGCCATCATCCGCGCCTATCGCGAAGGCGGTATCCCCTTCCCGCCCGAGAAATACGAAACCTGGAAGGTGGTCGATTTCGTCTTCGACCCGAACGGGATGAGGTTCCGATGACCCGGCCCCTGGCCCCCCGACAGACCACCCGCCCCGCAAACCCCCGCGCCCCATGGGCCAAGAGACAAGAAAAACGGAGCACGAGGCACATGAGACCCTTCTTCCGCATCCTATCGGTCCTGGCGGCGGCCGCCTTCGGCCCGCTGGCCGCCCTGCCCTCGCTGGCCCAGGAGCCGCCGCGCATCGACATCACCGTCGGCGTGATCGAACCGATGCCCTTTGCCGCCCCGGTCTTTGTCGACGAAGGCGGCGCGGGCGAACTGGCGCGCGATCTCAGCCGCGTGGTGGTCTCGGACCTGGTCGGCACCGGCTTTTTCCGCGAGATCCCCGAAGATGCCCACATCGGCCGCATCACCAGCTTTGACGGCGGCGTCGCGTTTGAAGACTGGCGCGCGGTCAACGCCCAGGTGCTGATCGCGGGCGCGGTCAGCGTCTCGGGCGACCGGATCACCGTCAAGTTCCGTGCCTTTGACGTGGTGAACGGCAGCGCCATCGAAGGCGCCGCGCTGCAATTCGCGGGCACCACCGCGGGCTGGCGGCGGATGGCGCACAAGGTGGCGGACGTGGTCTATTCCAAGATCACCGGCGAAGGTGGCTACTTCGACAGCCGGGTGGTGTTCGTCAGCGAAAGCGGCCCCAAGAACGCCCGCGCCAAGCGGCTGGCGGTGATGGACTACGATGGCGCCAACGTGCAGTACCTGACCGACAGCAGCGCCATCGTGCTGGCGCCGCGCTTCTCGCCGGCCGGGGACCGCATCCTGTATACCAGCTACGAGACCGGCTTCCCCCGCATCACCCTGATGGAGGTGGGATCGCTGGAGCGCCGGACGCTGGAGGAACAGCCCGGCACCATGACCTTTGCGCCGCGCTTTTCGCCCGATGGCGGCACGGTGGTGTTCAGCCTGGAACGCGGCGGCAACACCGACATCTACGCACTGAACCTGCGCGCGGGCGGGCTGACACAGCTGACCAACTCGCCCTCGATCGAAACCGCGCCCTCGTTCAGCCCCGATGGCAGCCAGATCGTGTTTGAAAGCGACCGCTCGGGCGCGCAGCAGATCTACATCATGCCGGCGGGCGGCGGCGAGGGCCGGCGCATCTCGGGCGGCGAGGGGCGCTATGGCACGCCCGTGTGGAGCCCCCGCGGCGACCTGATCGCCTTCACCAAGCAGAACGCCGGCCGCTTCCACATCGGCGTCATGCGCACCGACGGCAGCGAGGAACGCCTGCTCACGGCCTCGTTCCTTGACGAAGGCCCGACCTGGGCCCCGAATGGCCGCGTGCTGATGTTCACGCGCGAGACCAGCGGCGCGGGCGGGCAGGCAACACTGTGGTCGGTCGACATCACCGGGCGGAACCTCAAGCAGATCCCGACCGAGGGGCCGTCCAGCGACCCGGCCTGGTCGCCGCTGCTGCCCTGACACCCTTCGCGCCCGATTCCCACGGGCGCGCAAACCTGATAGTGTGCGGGCAACGCCCCGTTCGAGCCAACGAGAAGGACAGACCCGATGACGCTTACCCCCAAGGCCCTGCTTGTGCTGGCCGCGCTGACGCTGGCCGCCTGCCAGAACCCCGACCGCTACGGCGCGGGCGGTGACGGCGGCGCCGGAGGCCCCGGCGGGGCGGGCGGCTACATCGACACCACCGGCCTTGGCGACCCCAGCGACCCGCGCTCGATCGCCTATTTCAACCAGACGGTGGGCGACCGGGTGCTGTTCGCGGTCGACCAGTCGACGCTGTCGCCCGAGGCCCGCGGCATCCTGCAGGCGCAGGCCAACTGGCTGGCGCAGAACCCCGG
>JAGPCN010000293.1 GCA_018058035.1 Fuscovulum sp. | reverse complement strand
GAGGCAAATCCCTGCGGATGCGGGGTGAAGCGGTCGGCACCCTTCGGCGCATCGCCGCGCAGGGCGACGATCTCGGTCACCCCGGCCTCGGCGTAAGCGGCTGCGATTTCAAGCGTTTCCTCGCGCGTGGCATCGACGCAGGTCAGGTGCGCGGCGACGTTCAGGCCGTAGTTGCGGTGGATGGTGCCCACGGCCTCGTGCGTCAGCTTGCGGGTGGTGCCGCCGGCGCCGTAGGTGACCGAGACGAAGTCGGGCTGCATCGGGGCCAGCGCCTGCACGGTTTCCCACAGGCGGAACGACGCATCCAGCGTCTGCGGCGGGAAGAACTCGAACGAGATGCGGGGCGTCTTGGACATGCGGCTGCTCCTTGGTTGCCCCCTTGTCGCAGATTCCCGGATGTGAGACCAATTCATAATCTTCAGCATGATTATGAGGTGGGTTCATGTACGTCGAGTTGAAGCACCTGCGCACGATCCGGGCGATCCATCAGGCTGGGGGGCTGGCGAGGGCTGCGGAGATCCTGAACATGACGCAATCGGCGCTGTCGCATCAGGTCGCGGGGCTGGAGGATCAGGCGGGGATGGAGCTGTTCGTCCGCCGGTCGAAGCCGATGCGCCTTTCGGCCGCCGGACACAGGATGTTGCGGGCGGCCGAGCGCATCCTGCCAGAGATTGACGCGATGGAGGAAGAATTCCGCGCCTTGCGGTCGGGCAAGACGGGGCGGCTGCATATCGCCATCGAATGCCACGCCTGTTTCGACTGGCTGTTTCCGGTGCTGGAGATGTTCCGCCACGCCTGGCCCGAAGTGGACGTCGACATCCGCGCCGGCCTGGCCTTCGAGGCGCTGCCCGCGCTGAACCGCGAGGAGGTGGACCTGGTGATCAGTTCCGACCGGGTGCCGCCGCCGGGGATCGTGTTCAACCCCTTGTTCGACTACCACCCGACCTTTGTCGGATCGGCACAGAACCCCTTGGCCGCAAAGGATTTCATCGCGGCCGAGGATTTCCGCGACCAGGTGCTGATCACCTATCCGGTGGGGCGCGACAAGCTGGACGTGTTCACCGAACTGCTGACGCCAGCGCAGGTGGAGCCTCGGGCGCAGCGGACGGCGGAACTGACGGCGGTGATCCTCATGCTGGTCGGATCGAACCGCGGCGTGGCGGTTCTGCCCGACTGGGTGATGCGCGAGGTCAAGACCAACGCCGATTACGTCACCCGCCCGCTGGGGCCGGAACCGGTGACCAAGCGAATGTATGCCGCGACCCGCGAAGAGGACGTGGCCAAGCCCTACATGGCGCATTTCCTGCGGCTGGCGCGGTCCGAGCCGGTCAAGCTGCAACGCGAGCTATAGCCCGTTCCGGCCGACGAATCGGCTGTGCAGGTCCTCGCGCAGGGCGCAGGATAGGGCTGGAACCGCCCGCCGGAGCCCGGCCCATGCCCGCCGCCCGCCTGATCGCCGCCCTGCTGGCCGCGCTGGCCGCCCCCGCGGCCGCCGAATGCCGGCTGGCGCTGGTGCTGGCGATGGATGTCTCGCGCTCGGTCGATGCGGCGGATTTCGCGATCCAGGTCGAGGGCCTGGCCACCGCGCTGGAGGATGAGGGCGTGCAGCAGGCCTTCCTGGTGCCTGACGGCGAGGTGGCCCTGATTGTCTATCAGTGGAGCGGCCAGGCCCATCAGGAGGTGCTGGTCGACTGGCAGATGGTGCGCTCGGCCGCCGACCTGGGGCGGATCGCGGCGACCCTGCGGCTGGCCCGCCGCCCCGAGGCGCGGCTGCTGACGGCGCTTGGCGCCGCTGTCGGCTATGGCAAGGGCCTGCTGGACCGCGGCCCGCCCTGCCGCCGCCGGGTGATCGACGTGGCCAGCGACGGCCAAAACAACCAGGGCCCGCCGCCGCCGCACATCTACGAGGACGGCGGCTGGGAGGGCATCACCGTCAACGCCCTGGCGATCCGCGCGCACGAGACCGGGCTGGTCGACTATTTCCGCCGCAGCCTGATCCGCGGCCCCGGCGCCTTTGTCGAGGTGGCCGACCGGCATCAGGATTTCCCGCCGGCAATCCGCCGCAAGCTGATCCGCGAACTGACCGAAGCCGTGGCGCTGCTGCCGCAGCGGCGGCCGGGCGGGAAATCCTGACCGGGTTTGGCGTTGACTTGCGCCACCGGCCGGGCCGAACCTTACGCCCTGAAGACGCGGACTGGATGAGCGGCGATGCAGGGACCTATGGCGGCAATTCTGGCGGCGCTGATGGCGGCGGCGGTGCTGCTTGGCGCCGGCGCGGCGCTGGCCGAACGGGTCGAAGTGCGAATCTCGCTCTCGCGCCAGTCGATGGAGGTGTTCCACGAGGGCCGCAAGCTGTTCACCTGGCCGGTGTCGACCGCCAAGGCGCCGAAGGTGACGCCCACCGGCAGCTGGATCCCCGAGGCGCTGTCGGCCAACCATCGCAGCCGACTTTACAACAGCGCGCCGATGCCCTGGTCGATCTTCTACCACGGCAATTACGCGATCCACGGCACCGAAGCGATCAAGCGGCTGGGCAAACCCGCCAGCCATGGCTGCGTCCGCCTGCACCCCGACAACGCCCGCATCCTCTTTCGCATGGTCAAGGCCGAGGGCATGAAGAATACCCGGGTGACGGTGTTCAAGTAGGGGGCGGGCTTTTCTTCCGTCCGGTTTGCCGCTAGAGGCCGGGGCCAGCCCGAGGAGTCTGCCGATGCAGGGAAGCGCCAACCTGAACCTGATGATCAAGGCCGCGCGCCGCGCTGGCCGCAGCCTGGTCAAGGATTTCCGCGAGGTCGAGAACCTGCAGGTTTCGGCCAAGGGTCCGGGCGACTTCGTGTCGAAGGCCGACCGCGAAGCCGAACGGATGATCAAGGAAGAGCTGCTGGGCGGCCGCCCGACCTATGGCTGGCTGGGCGAGGAAACCGGCGAGACCGAGGGCCAGGACCCGACCCGGCGCTGGATCGTCGACCCGCTGGACGGCACCACCAACTTCCTGCACGGGATGCCGCACTGGGCGATCTCGATCGCGCTGGAACACAAGGGCGAAATCGTCAGCGCCGTGGTCTACGACCCCGCCAAGGACGAGATGTTCTGGGCCGAAAAGGGCGCCGGCTGCTGGCTGAACGACAACCGCCGGCTGCGCGTCTCGGCCCGGCGCTACATGCACGAGGCGGTCTTCGCCACCGGCGTGCCGTTCGGCGCCAAGCTGACGCTGCCCGCCATGCTGCAGGACCTGGCGCGGCTGATGCCGGCCTGCGCCGGCATGCGCCGCTGGGGCGCGGCCTCGCTGGACCTGGCCTATGTGGCCGCGGGCCGCTTCGACGGCTTCTGGGAACGCGAGCTGAACGCCTGGGACATCGCCGGCGGCATGCTGCTGGTGCGCGAGGCCGGCGGCATGGTCGAGGGCATCCGCGAAGGCCAGAACCCGCTTGAGTCCGGCTCGGTGATCGCCGGCAACCAGGCTCTGTTCGAACCCTTCCGCAAGGTGATCCGCGGCTGAGCCGGCCTCAGCGTCGCGGCACCCGCGGGATCGAGGTCTTGCGCAGCGGATACTGCGCCTCGGGGTGCGGCGGCTGGCCCTCGGTGCGCTGCCAGTAGCCGCGCCCGCCGCGGCGCAGCCAGACCGGCAGGGTCAGCGCCAGCCCGGCGACAAAGCCGCCGACATGCGCCCAATAGGCAACGCCGCCGCCATCGGTGGGCGTGGACAGCCCCGAAAAGATCTGGATCGCGAACCACAGCCCCAGCACGATCCAGGCGCTGAGGGCAAAGATGCGGAAGAAGACCAGGATGATCACCAGCACGTCGACGCGTGCGCGGGGGAACAGCAACAGATAGCCCCCCATCACCCCCGCAATCGCCCCCGAGGCCCCGACCATCGGCACCGGCGAAGACGGATCGGCCCCGAATTGCAGCCCCGCCGCCACCAGCCCCGCCGCCAGGTAGAAGGCCAGAAAGCCCAGGTGGCCCATCTCGTCCTCGAGATTGTCGCCGAAGATCCACAGGAACAGGATGTTGCCGACCAGGTGCATCCAGCCGCCGTGCAGGAACATGTGGGTCAGCAAGGTCTCGTAGCCGCCGCCGGCCGCGATCCGGGCCGGAACCAGCCCCCAGGCGGTGATGAACCGGGCCAGCTGAAATTCTCCGGCGCCGGGGAAATAGGCCAGGAACACCAGCACATTCGCCGCGATCAGCGCCAGCGTGACAAAAGGCGTGCGGCCCGAAGGGTTGTGGTCACGGATCGGAAACATCGGCGCAGGTTTCCGCATCCCGCGCCCGCGGTCAACTCCCCGCGCGACCGGACCGCCGGTGAAGCAATTGCCGCCTTCGGCGAAGCCTTTCCTCTCGTCGTCGGCAGTCGCCTCCTCCTCGGACGATGGGGGGCCAGCCCCCCAAACCCCCCGGGGTACTTGCACCGGACTGAAGGGGCTTGGACTTCATTCCGGCGAGAAATACCCCGGGGAGCTCGAGGGGCAGCGCCCCTCGTCAGGCGACATCGGCCATCCGGCGCAGCATCAGCCCCCACGAAAAAGGCTTGCGGCGGCAGCCGCGCAATTGCTTCACCGCCCTCAGTCGTCGGAGACCGCCGCCAGCAATCGCGCGTTTCCGCCCGAGGCCGTCGTGTCGATGCAGGCGTGGCGCTCGTGGAACACATGCGCGCGGTCGGGCAAGCCGCCGACCAGTGGCAGGAGCGGACCGTCGCGGCCGGCCAGCGCCTGCGCGTGGTCGCGCGCGGCCTCTGGCTCGGCCCACCACAAGGCGCCGGAGAAGCCCGCCAGCCGCGCCAGCGCCGCCGGCGCCAGGTCAG
>JAGPCN010000292.1 GCA_018058035.1 Fuscovulum sp. | reverse complement strand
GTCCGCAACCGCGACGTGCCGGTGATCCAGGCCTGCGCGCTGATCTTTGCCGCCGCCTACATCGGCTTCAACCTGATCGCCGACGTCATTTCGATCGTCAGCAACCCGCGCCTGCTGCATCCGCGCTGAGGGGACCATGGACGCCACCGCCCGACCCGTATCGCCCCCCCGCCTGACCCGGTTCCTGCGCCTGCTGCGGTCGGCGCCGCTGACCGCGCAATTCGGCATGGTGGTCACGCTGGCCTATGCGCTGGTGGCCCTGTTCGCCCCCCTGATCGCCCCGTATGGCGAGGTCGAGGTGGTCTCGCGCGTGCCCTTCGACGGCTGGAGCGCCGAGCACCTTTTGGGCACCGACCAGCTGGGCCGCGATTTCCTGTCGCGGCTGATCTACGGGGCGCGCAACTCGATCTCGATCGCGCTGATCACCACGATCCTGTCGCTGACCCTCGGCTGCCTTCTGGGCATGTTCGCCGCCCTGGTCGGCGGGCTGGTCGATCAGGTGCTGTCGCGCATCGTCGATGCCCTGATGTCGGTGCCCGAGCTGATCTTCATCCTGATGATCCTGTCGATCCTGGGCGGGTCGATCCTGAACCTGATCCTGATCATCGCGGTCCTCACCTCGACCCGGTTCTACCGCATCTCGCGCGCGGCGGCGCTGAACGTCGCCAGCCTGGATTTCGTCGAGGCCGCCCGCGCCCGCGGCGAGGGCAGCCTGTGGATCGCGGTGAACGAGATCCTGCCCAACATCCTGCCGCTGATCCTGTCGGAACTGGGAATGCGGTTCTGCTTCATCTTCCTGAACATCGCCGCGCTGTCGTTCCTTGGCGTGGGCATCCAGCCGCCGACCGCGGAATGGGGGTCGATGGTGCGCGACAATGCCGCGCTGATCAACATGGGCAACGTCACCCCGCTGATCCCGGCCGCCGCCATCGCGCTGTTGGCCGTCGCGGTGAACTTTGTCGTCGACTGGATGCTGAACCGGGCCAGCGGCCTGTCCGAAGAGGCCTGAGCATGCCCGACCCCGTGATCCGCATCGACAACCTGCACATCGACGCCCGCGCCAATGACGAATGGACGGCCATCGTGCGCGGCGTGTCTCTGGCCGTCCACCCCGGCGAGGTGCTGGGCCTGGTGGGCGAATCCGGCGCCGGCAAGTCGACCATCGGCCTGGCCGCCCTGGGATACCTGCGCCCGGGCGCCCGCGTCTCGGGCGGGTCGGTGCATCTCTTGGGCCAGGACCTGCTGGCCCTGCCGGAATCGGAACGCCGCCGCTTTCGCGGCACCCAGGTCGCCTATGTGGCGCAAAGCGCGCAGGCCGCCTTCAACCCGGTGCATCGGCTGATGGACCAGATCGTGGCCGTCGCCGTCGACCGCGGCGGCCTGACCCGGGCCGAGGCCGAAGAGCGCGCCGTCACCCTGTTCACCGCGCTGCGGCTGCCCGATCCGGCGCAGTTCGGCCACCGCTATCCGCACCAGGTTTCGGGCGGGCAGTTGCAGCGCGCCATGGTGGCGATGGCGCTGATCTGCAACCCCGCGCTGATCGTCTTTGACGAACCCACCACCGCGCTGGACGTGACCACCCAGGTCGAGGTGCTGATCTCGATCCGCAAGGTGATCCGCGATTTCGGCGTGGCCGCGATCTACATCACCCACGACCTGGCCGTGGTGGCGCAGATCGCGCATCGCGTCGCCGTGTTGCGCCACGGCGCCGTGGTCGAAGAGGCGCCGATCGCCCGCATCATGGACGCGCCGCAGCATCCCTATACCCGCAGCCTCTGGGCCGTGCATGAACTGCCGGTCGATGCCGCCGGCGCGCATGACCGCAAGGGCGCGCCCCTGCTGGAGATCCGGGGGCTGGCCGCGCGCTACAAGCAGTTCCAGGCGCTGACCGACATCTCGATGCAGGTCGGCCGCGGTGAAACCGTGGCGCTGGTGGGCGAATCCGGCTCGGGCAAATCGACGCTGGGCCGGGTGATCGTCGGCCTGAAGGAGCCCGCCGCCGGCACCCTCACCTATGACGGCCAGCCGCTGGCGCCCACGGTGGCCCGCCGGCCGCTGCCGACGATCCGCCGCATCCAGATCATCTACCAGTCCGCCGATACCGCGCTGAACCCGCGCCACAGCGTGCGCCGCATCCTGGGCCGGCCGCTGACGCTGTATCACGGTCTGCGCGGCGCCCGCCGCGAGGCCAGGGTGCAGGACCTGCTGCGCCTGGTCGAGATGGAGCCGACCCACGCCGACCGCCTGCCGGGGCAATTGTCGGGCGGGCAAAAGCAGCGCGTCGCCATCGCCCGCGCCCTGGCCGCCGAGCCCGAGCTGATCATCTGCGACGAGATCACCTCGGCCCTGGACAAGGTGGTCCAGGCCGAAGTGCTGCGGATGCTGCTGGCCTTGCAGGCCCGGCTGGGGGTGTCGTTCCTGTTCATCACCCACGACATCGAGGTGGTGCGCGCCGTCGCCGACCGCGTGGTGGTGATGCAGGCGGGCCGCATCGTCGAGCAGGGCGACAAGGCCCGGGTCTTTGCGCCACCGCACGAACCCTACACCGAAACGCTGCTGGCCTCGGTGCCCGAAATGGCGGTGGGCTGGCTGGACCGGATCATCGCCGGCCGCGCCGCCTGAGGCGCCGCTTTTCCAGAACAGACCGAAGGCCCCCCCATGACCCCCGCCCCGGAATTCGATTACGTCATCGTCGGCGCCGGTTCCGCCGGCTGCGTGCTGGCCGCGCGGCTGACCGAAGACCCCGCCGTCCGCGTCCTGCTGCTTGAGGCCGGCGGGCCGGACCGGTCGCTGATGATGCAGATCCCGGCCGGGGTCTACCGCGTGTTCCACAACCCGGCGTTCAACTGGAACTACCAGTCCGAACCGCAAGAGGGGCTGGCCGGACGGCGCATTCCGGTGCCGCGCGGGCGCACGCTGGGCGGGTCGTCCTCGATCAACTCGATGGTCTGGCTGCGCGGCCATCCGGCCGACTATGACGCCTGGGCCGCGCAGGGGCTGACGGACTGGAGCTTTGCCCATTGCCTGCCCTATTTCCGCCGGTCCGAAACCAGCGACCGCGGCGCCAGCGACCATCGCGGCGGCGACGGGCCGGTGCAGGTGGCCATGGGCACGCTGGACTCGCCGATCTTCGATGCGTTCCAGGCCAGCGCCGCCGCCGCCGGGCACCGGCTGGTGGACGACCTGAACGGCCCCGACGCGGTGGGGATCGGGCGGCTCGACAGTTCCAAGGGCGGCGGGCGGCGGTGCAGCACCGCCGTCGCCTACCTGCGCCCGGCGCTTGCCCGCTCCAACCTGACGCTGCACACCGGCGCCCTGGCGCAAAGGGTGCTGGTCGAGGGCGGCCGCGCCACAGGCATCGACTATGTGCAGGCCGGCCAAACCCGCCGTGCCCTTGCAATGCGTGAGGTCATCCTGTGCGGCGGCGCCATCAACACCCCGCAACTTCTGATGCTGTCGGGCATCGGCCCGGCGGACGAGTTGCGCCAGCATGGCATCCGCGTCGTGCTGGACCAGCCGGGCATCGGCGCCAACCTGCAAGATCACCTGGACATGGGCATGTCGTTCCGCTGCACCCAGCCGGTCTCGCATGCCTGGATGGGGTCGCCCTTCGGAAAGCTGCGGGTGGGGCTGGAATGGCTGCTAAGGCAGACCGGCCCCGGCGCCTCGAACATCTGGGAGATCGGCGGCTTTGCCCGGGCGATGGCGGATTCCGCCCTGCCCACCGTGCATTACCACCTGGCCCCGATGAAGATCGACGCCCGCCCCGACGGCAGTTTCGGCCTGTCGCACGGCTTTACCCTGCACCTGTCGCAACTGCGCCAGCGCAGCCGCGGGCGGATCGGCCTGCGCAGCGCCCTGGCCAAGGACGCGCCGCGGATCGACTTTCGCTTCTTCAGCGACCCGCGCGACATCGTCGAGATGCGCGAAGGCGTCAAGGTCACCCGCGACATCGTGGCCCAGGCCCCGCTGGCCCGGCTGGGCACCGCCGAGGTGGCCCCCGGCCCGCAGGCCCGCAGCGATGCCCAGATCGAAGAGGCCCTGCGCCAGGGGGTGAAGACCGAATTCCACCCCTCTTGCACCTGCCGGATGGGGGTGGATGCCGGCGCCGTGGTCGACCCGGAATTGCGGCTGAACGGCATCGCGGGGCTGCGGGTGGTCGATGCCTCGGTGATGCCGCAGATGGTGGGGGCGAACCTGAACGCGACCGTGATCATGATCGCCGAAAAGGCCGCCGACATGATCCGAGGCCGCCCTGCCCTGCCGCCCGCCGCCCTGCCCCGCGACCCGCTGGCGGCCGAGATCCTTACTCCGGCGGGATAGAGGGGCCAACGACGGCGGTCAGGCCCAGGTCCGCCCGCCTGCCCTCCAGCGCGTCGAACTCGGCCTGTAACCAGGCCCGAACCCGCTGCACCGCCGGCCGCCGCACCGCCGAGCGGCGGCCCACCAGGTTGTAGAACGCCTCGGTCTGCAACATCCGCCCGCAGGCGGGCACCAGCGCCTGCGCCAGGATCTCGCCCGCCACCACATGCCACCAGCCAAGCGCCACGCCCTGCCCCTTGGTCGCGCCCTGGATCACCAGCGCATAATCGGAAAAACTCAGCTCGGTCGCATCGCGCAAGGACCCCAGGCCCAGCAGGTCCAGGAACCGCGGCCAGGGGATCCGCATCCGCCCGACCAGGCTGGCCAGCACATGCCCCGACAGGCCCTGCGGCCCGTCGATCGGGCCATGCGCGGCCAGGTAGCCGGGGCTGCACACCGGGATCACCACCTCGGGCACCAAGGGCCAATGGTCGACCTCTTCGCCCTCGGCCACGCCATAGCGCAGGCC
>JAGPCN010000056.1:10799-16924 GCA_018058035.1 Fuscovulum sp. | reverse complement strand
ATAGGGCGTGGCATCTGTTATCCCAAGGCGCAAGGGCCAAAGCGGGGCGCGCCGATCAGGCGCCCGGCACGCCCGCGGGCGGCGTGCAAGCGGCGCCGGGGCGTGGACAGGCGGACAAGAGGGCAGGGATGGCAGTCGATTCCAAGCAGGCGGGGCGCCGGGTGGGCCGACCGGGCGGCGTCAGGATGCGGCGCCTGCGGATGGCGCTGGCCGGGGCGGCCTGCCTTGTGGCCGCCGCCTGCGCCACGGTGGTGCGCAACCACGGCTATATCCCCGACGAGACCGAACTGGCGCAGGTGGAAATCGGCGTCGACACCCGCGAGACGGTGGCGGAAAAGATCGGCCGTCCCTCGGCGCAGGGTCTCTTGAACGACATCGGCTGGTTCTATGTGCAAAGCCGGTTCGAACATGTCGGCCCGCGCGAGCCGAAAGAGGTCGACCGCCAGGTCGTCGCCATCACCTTCACCGAGGCCGGCGTGGTCGACAATGTCGGCCGCTACGGGCTTGAGGATGGCCGCGTGATCGACATCTCGCGCCGGGTGACCGAGACCAACGTCAAGGGCATCGGCTTCATCCGCCAGCTGCTGGCGAACTTTGGCCGCATCCAGACCACCGACCTGTTCAGCGACTAATCCGGGTCGGCCGGATCGAAGGTGAGCGCGACGCCGTTGATGCAGTAGCGCAGGCCCGTGGGCGCGGGGCCATCGGGAAACACATGGCCCAGATGCGCCTCGCAGCGGGCGCAATGCACCTCGGTCCGGCGCATGAAGAACCCGCGGTCTTCGGATTCGCCCACCTTCTCGGGATCCACGGGGGCGTAAAAGCTGGGCCAGCCGGTGCCGCTGTCGAACTTGGTCGCGGCATCGAACAGCGGCGCATCGCAGCAGACGCAGCGGAAGGTGCCCTCGGCCTTGGGGAAATTGTCGTGGGAAAAGGCGCGTTCGGTGGCATGCTTGCGCGTCACCTTGTAGGCCAGGTCGGACAGCTGCGCGCGCCATTCGGCATCGGTCTTGACGATCTTGTCCATCGGGGTCTCCTTTGAGGACAATCTAGGGCGCGGCGGGGCAGGGGGAAAGGGCGTGAAGCCATTGGCGAAGGGAACGATGGTGGCGCGGCTGGCCGAGGGTCCGGCCGACCGGGCCCGGGTGATGGCCTTTCGCCGCGCCGCCTTTCCACGCCGGGGCGGCGGGCCGGAAGAAGACGCACAGGACGACCTGTCAGCGCATGTGATGGTCGAGGGCCCGGAGGGCATGCTGGGCTACTTCCGGGTGATGCTGTTCGGATGGGGCGCCGGGCTGGCGCAGGGCTATGCGGCGCGGTTCTACGACGTCGGGCCGCTGTCGGGCTATGCCCGGCCGATCGCCGAGATGGGCCGGTTCTGCCTGGCGCCGGGGGGCGTGCATCCCGATGTGCTGCGGCTGGCCTGGGGGGCAATGACGCGGCTGGTCGACGAAGGCCAGGCCGGGCTGATCGTCGGCTGCACCTCGTTCCGCGGCGCCGACTGGGGGCCGCACCGCGCCGGGCTGGCGCTGCTGGCGGCCGATTTCATCGGCCCGGCCGACCATCGGCCAGGCCGCAAGGCGGCCGAGGTGGTCGAATACCCGGCGCTGGCCGGGCCGGCCGGCGACCGCCGGGCCGCGCTTTCGGCGCTGCCGCCTTTGCTGCGCACCTATCTGGGCATGGGCGGCTGGGTCAGCGACCACGCGGTCGCCGACCGCGACCTGGACACGCTGCACGTCTTTACCTGCGTCGAGGTCGACCGCGTGCCGAAAGCCCGCGCCGCCGCCCTGCGCGCGCTGGCCCAAGGCTAGGCGCTTCGCCTTTCACCCGCGGGACTCCGATCCTTCGTCGAAGGATCGGGCTCCCGGCTGTCAGCTGTCTGCCCTCAGCCGCGACCGCGACGCCCGCCGCGACGGCCACCGGCGGCCTGGCTGGCGGCAGCCGAAGCCTCGGCAAAGGTCATGCCGCCCTCGACCGCTTCCAGCACCTTGGCAAAGCGGATCCATTCGCCGCCGTTGGCATCGTGGTTCATCAGGAAGTTGGCGGCGCGGATCGCCTCCATCTCCTGCTGGCGCACCGGGTTCATGATCGCGCTGGTCATGCCGGCGCCGATTGCCATCGGCAGGAAGGCGCCGTTGATGCCGTGGCGGTGCGGCAGGCCGAAGCTGATGTTGGACGCACCGCAGGTGGTGTTCACGCCCAGCTCTTCACGCAGGCGGCGCACCAGGGCGAACACCTGCTGGCCCGCGCTGCCCATGGCGCCCACCGGCATCACCAGCGGGTCGACCACGATGTCATGCGCGGGAATGCCGAAATCGGCGGCGCGCTGCACGATCTTCTTCGCCACCGCAAAGCGCACATCCGGGTCGGGCGAAATGCCGGTGTCGTCGTTCGAGATCGCCACCACCGGCACGTTGTATTTCTTGACCAGCGGCAGCACCAGTTCCAGCCGCTCTTCCTCGCCGGTGACAGAATTCAGCAGCGGCCGGCCCTCGCAGGCCATCAGCCCGGCTTCCAGCGCGCCCGGAACCGAGCTGTCGATGCACAGCGGCACCTCGACGGTCTGCTGCACGATCTCGATCAGCTGCTTCATCAGCGGCGGCTCGACAAAGTTGTTGTCGGCATAGCGCGGGTCTTTCGCCATCATGTTGGTGAAGACCGCGCCCGAGTTGATGTCCAGCACGGTCGCGCCGCAGGCGACCTGCTCCAGCGCGTCCTTGATGACGGTCTCGAAGTTCCCCGCCTCAAGCTCGGCCGCCAGCTTCTTGCGGCCGGTGGGGTTGATGCGCTCGCCGATCACGCAGAACGGCTCGTCAAAGCCGATGACCACGGTTTTCGTTTTGGATTCCAGGACAGTACGGGTCATCGTTCAACCTTTGCGTTAAGTTCAGGCGGCCTTGGCCGGTTTGCCCGAGGCGCCGCCGTTGGCGGTGACCCACTCGGCGTTGGTCTTGATCCCGCCCAGCGGGAAGAAATGCACCTGCTCGATGCCGAAGCCGGGGTGGGCGGCCTTGTGGGCGGCCAGGTCGGCGATGACCTCGGTCGGCTCGTAGGGCAGCAAGAGCTTGGTCACGTCCAGCGCGCGCTTTTGCAGGACGCGCAACGAGGGGCCGACGCCGCAGGCGATGGCGAACTTGATCAGGGTCTGCAGCTTGGCGGGGCCGGCGACGCCGATATGGACCGGCAGCTTGACGCCTTCGGCAGCCAGGCGGTCGACCCAGGCGATGACCGGGGCGGCCTCGAAGCAGAACTGGGTGGCCATGGCCATCTTCGCGTCGGTGCGCTCGGCAAAGGCCGATTTCCAGCGCGCGGCCTCCATCACCATCTTGTCCGAACCGTCGGGGTCGATGTCCTTGTTGCCCTCGGGGTGGCCCGCGACGTGCAGCCGGTCGAAGCCGTCGAACGCGCCCGATTCCAGCAGCTGCATCGAGGTGGCAAAATCGCCCACCGGCGCCGCGACGCCGCCGGCCAGCAACAGGCCCTGGCGCACGCCCACGTCCTTGTAGCGCGCCACCCAGTCGGTCAGCGTGGCCTTGTCCTTGATGATGCGCGCCGGGAAGTGGGGCATCACGTCATAACCCTCGGCGCCGATGCGGCGGGCGGTGGCGACCATGTCCTCGATCGGCGTGCCGTCGATGTGGGCGATGTAGACGCGGGTGCCGGCGGGCAGCAGCGCGCGGAAATCCTCGATCTTTTCGGCGGTGCGGGGCATCACCTCGATCGAATAGCCTTTCAGGAAGGCTTCTACCTGGCCGGCCTGACCCGCGGGGGCGGCGGCGGCAGGGGCGGTCTTGCGGAACGGGAACAGGGCCATCAGTCGCTCCTTGAGGGTCATGAGGCTTCAGGCCTTTGCCCAGCCATCGTTTTCGATCAGTGCCTTGATGCGGTCGGTGTCGTGGTCCGCGATCAGGCGGTCGGCGGTGGCGCGGGCGATGTCATCCTGGTCGCCCTCGACCTCGTAGGGGGGCGCCTTGCGCCATTCGGCCAGGTAGGCATCGGTGTCGCGGGCGCCGACCTTCATGGCGCAGCGGTCGATGGCCTGTTCAAAGCGCTCGGGCAGCTGGATCTTCGATCCGCGGCGGCCCTTGCCGACGATCACCTGCGCGGGGATGTCCCTCCAGTAGACGATGGTGACCTCGGGCATTTGCGCTGATTCCTGACGCTGTGTGACGCTGTAGATAAATGCCAATCTCCGACATCAAAGGCCGGTTTTCGACATGGCGCGCGCGGGATGCGACCCGGGCGCGTCGCCCATCGACTTAAGCGCCCGGCGTTGCCTTGGCGACACCCCTTGCGGCCCGGGCGGATGAAATCTTCTCATGCAGATGATGAGCGCGCCCAAGCGGCGCTTGCGCCGGGGGGGCAAGGCGACTACCTTTAGACCCAAGCACAGTTGGAGGGCGACATGACGCCCGAGCGTCCCCGGCGGGAGGACGCGCCAGACCCGATGGTCGAGCTGCCGCAAGGCGGCTCTCTCGGGGATGAAACGTCTGGTCCCGCAAGCGAGGGTCCGGCGCTGTATGCGGCGCTGGATCTCGGCACGAACAGTTGCCGGATGCTGATTGCCCAGCCCAGGGGCAGTCAGTTTCTGGTCGTGGACAGTTTCTCCAAGACCGTGCAGCTGGGCGCGGGGCTGGAGGCCAGCGGAAGGCTGAGCCGCGCCTCGATGACGCGCACCATCCAGGCGCTGCGGATCTGCCAGAAAAAGCTGCAAAAGCACGGCGTCGGCCGGATGCGGCTGGTCGCCACCGAGGCCTGCCGCCGCGCCCGCAACGCCCGCGACTTCATCCGCCAGGTCCGCCGCGAGACCGGGCTGGGGCTTGAGGTCATCGCCCCCGAGGAAGAGGCGCGGCTGGCGGTGATTTCTTGCGCGCCCCTGGTGAATGCGCGGACCGAGCAGCTTCTGGTGGTGGATATCGGCGGCGGCTCGACCGAGCTGGTCTGGATCGACCTGTCGGCGGTGCCGCCCGAGGACCGGGCGCAGGCGATCATGCGGCTGCACATGGGCTTTGAGCCGCAGGGCGACGGCCCGGCGGCGCGGGTGGTCGACTGGATCAGCGTCAAGCTGGGGGTCGCCACGCTGAAGGACCAGTTCGCCGATGTCGAGGACGACGCCGCCCGCTTCGCCCTGATGAGCTGGTTCTTCGAGGAAAACCTGGCCAGCTTCAGCCCCTATCACGCCCAGGCCCCGCGCGAGGGGTTCCAGATCATCGGCACCTCCGGCACGGTGACGACAGTGGCGGCCAGCTGGCTGAACCTGCGCCGCTATGACCGGGCCAAGGTGGACGGGCTGCAGATGACCAGCACGCAGATCGACGCGGTAATCCGCGACTATCTGGTGCTTGGCCCCGAGGGCCGGCGCACCGACCCGCGGATCGGCCGCGACCGCCATACGCTGATCATGTCGGGCGCGGCGATCCTGCAGGCCCTGATGCGGCTCTGGCCGACCGACCGGCTGTCGGTCGCCGACCGGGGCCTGCGCGAGGGCCTGCTTTATGCACAGATGAGCGCGGATGGCGTTCTGGGAGACGGGCCTTACAGATGACCGAAAAGAACACCTCGGGCCGCGGCCAGCGCGAATTGCGGGTGCGGGTCAAGACCGCCAAGGGGCGCAAGCTGTCCTCGACGCTGTGGCTGGAGCGGCAGTTGAACGACCCTTACGTCCAGCGGGCGAAGCGCGAGGGCTATCGCGGTCGCGCGGCCTACAAGATCCTGGAACTGGACGACAAATACGGCTTCCTGAAGCCCGGCGCCCGGGTGGTGGACCTGGGATGCGCCCCGGGCGGCTGGTGCCAGGTGGCGGTGGTGCGGGTGAACGCCCTGGGGCAGAACCCGAAGAAGCCTGTGGGCACGGTGCTGGGCGTCGACCTGCAGGAGGTGGAGCCGATCGCGGGGGCCGAGATCCACCAGCTGGACTTTTTGGCCGATGATGCCGACGAAAAGGTGAAGGGCTGGCTGGGCGGGCGGGCTGATGTGGTGATGAGCGACATGGCGGCGGCGGCCTCGGGGCACAAGGGCACCGACCACCTGCGCATCGTGGCGCTGGTCGAGGCGGCGCTGGCCTTTGCCTTCGACGTGCTGGAGGACGGCGGCACCTTTGTCGCCAAGGTGCTGGCGGGCGGGGC
>JAGPCN010000056.1:0-10699 GCA_018058035.1 Fuscovulum sp. | reverse complement strand
CCGAAACGAAAAGGGCGCCCGAAGGCGCCCGTCACATCCCGACCGGCCGGATCAGCCGCCCCAGTTGCGAACCGGGCCGCAATCCATGTGGACGAAGTTCGACCGCGAATAGCGCCCGACGCCGCCCGCGGCGCAGGCCGATGCCGCCTTGGCCATCTGCCCGACCGACCGCGAGGTCAGCCGCAGGTCGGCCGCCTGGCCCTTCATGTGCAGCGAGTTCTTCGCCACACCCGAGGACCGCGACCGCAGCATGGCGTTGGTCTTTGCGCTGCGGTAGCCCGACAGCAGCATGTAGGGCTCGGACACGTCCATCAGCCGGTGCGCCGCGGCCATGATGTCGACCGTGCGGGCATCCATCTTGACGGCGTCGCCGGTGCGCCAGTCGCGCATGAAGCCGTTGATTTCCTTCAGCACCTCGGGGATGTACTCGCCCTCGATCCAGTAGATCGTGTCGATGGATTCCCCGGTGCGGCCCGAATACATGCGGATGCGGCGGATGTCGCCGGCGCCGCGCGCATAAGCCGGCGCATTCGCGAAGAAGGGGGCGGCCACCACCGCCGTTGCCGCGAACACACCAAGAAGCCCGCGCCGCGTGAAGCCGTTGGATGCCTGGATCGTCATTCTGAGCGCCTGTCCCGTGCTGTCTTCGACTGCCTGTCCGGCAGCTTCTGTGCACTGTTCCCCAAAGTGCCCCGCCGTTATGGCACAGGACGATTCGAAGCAGAAGCGCAGATTGCGGCCGTCCGGGCCATCTGACAGCCCATAGGCAAAAATTTGCTGAATCGCTGCGGCCTCTTCGGCGACCGGACGCGGCCCAAATGTGTTTCCGAAAAGTCGTGAAAACCTTACCTAACGTCAGGAAAGCCGGGCCGGCGGCGCAATGTGAATGGACAGTCGGCGGATTTTCCTGAATTCTCGGGCCAAAGGGTCGGATGCGGCCCGCAATGGCGTGAAGTTCGGTGATGTCGATGACCCCTTTCCTGCGGCGCAAGACGCTTGGCTGCCTGATGGCCTCGGGCCTGGCGATCGGCGGATTCCTGCCGGCGCTGGCGCAGACCCAGCCCACCGCCTTCGTCCAGTCGCTGGCAGCCGCCGCCGCCTCGTCTGAATCGGTGGCCGGATGGTATCGCGCGGCCGAGTACGACACGCTCTGGACCGGACCCGAGGATGCCGCGCGCCGCGCCGCGCTGTTCGAGGTGCTGGAGACCGCCCCCGACCACGGCCTGCCCTCCGCCCGCTACGACGTCGACGGCCTGCGCCGCGCGTTTTCCGAGGCGCGGACCGAGGGCGACCGCGGCCGGCTGGAACTGCGGATGACCGAGGTCTACCTGACCTGGGCGCATGACATGACCTCGGGGATGCTGACGCCCAAGGCGCTGGACCCGACCATCGTGCGCGACATCGCGGTCGAGGATGACGCCGTCCTGTTGCGCCGGATCGCGGGCGACGACCCGCGCGCCGTGCTGCATGACCTGATGCCGCAGGGCCAGGTCTACCTGCAGCTGATGCGGGCGCATTTCGACTTGCAGCAGGTCATCGCCAGTGGCGGCTGGGGGCCTCAGGTTCCGGCCGGATCGCTGATCCCCGGCAACGAGGGCGCCGCCGTGGTCGCGCTGCGCGACCGGCTGGTCGCCATGGGCTACCTGGGCCGCAGCGTGACGGCCACCTATGACAAGACCATCCAGGCCGCCGTCGCCACCTTTCAGCGCGAACACGGCCTGCCCGCCGATGGCGTCGCCGGCCCCGCCACGATGGACGAGATCAACATCGGCCCCGAGGATCGCCTGAAATCCGTCATCGTCGCGATGGAGCGCGAGCGCTGGCTGGACATCGACCGCTCGGTCCGCCACGTCTGGGTGAACCAGCCCGACTTCATGGCCCGCATCTTCGACCAGGGCCGGACGGTGTTTTCCACCCGCGTGGTGATCGGCAAGAACGTGCCCGACCAGCGCAGCCCGGAATTCAGCGACCAGATGGAGCATATGGTCATCAACCCGTCCTGGGGGGTGCCGCGGTCGATCACGGTCAAGGAATACCTGCCGCTGTTGCAGCGCAACCCGAACGCGGTGGGGCATCTGCAGGTGGTCGACGGGCGCGGCCGCGTGGTGTCGCGCGGGGCGGTCAACTTCGCCGCCTACAACGCGCGCAACTTTCCCTTTGCCCTGCGCCAGCCGCCCTCGGACGGCAATGCGCTTGGCAAGGTCAAGTTCATGTTCCCGAACGAATACAACATCTACCTGCACGACACGCCGTCGAAATCGCTGTTCGCCAACGACGTGCGCGCCTACAGCCACGGCTGTATCCGGGTGGCCGACCCCTTCGACCTGGCGCATGTGCTGTTGTCGCTGCAAAGCGACGATGCCGAGGCAGAGTTCGACGCCGCGCTGAAGACTGGCGACGAGACCCTGGTCAAGCTGGCGCAGCCCTTGCCGGTGCATCTGGTCTATTTCACCGCCTACCCCGAGGCGAACGGCCGCATCGGCTATCGCCGCGATGTCTATGGCCGCGATGCCAAGCTGTGGCAGGCGCTGTCCGAGGCCGGGGTGGCCTTGACCCCGGATCAGGGCTAAGACTGCACCCGGACGCCTTGCCAGCGGGGGAGCCGGGAGATGACGCATACGATCCGCGAGATCGCCCTGGCCCTGGGGGCCGAGGCCGAGGGAGAGCTTGACCTCGCCGTCACCGGCGCGGCCGAGCCGCAGTCGGCCGGCCCCGACCAGCTGGCCCTGGCTATGGACCCACGCTATGGCGACGGCATCGCCAAGGGCCGGGCGCGGGCGGCGGTGGTCTGGCCGGGCGCCGACTGGCGCGCCATGGGGCTGCGGGCCGCGATCTTCGCCCCGCGCGGGCGGCTGGCGATGGCGGGCCTGACCCGGCTGATGGACCCAGGGCCCGACATCGCCCCCGGCATCCATCCGCTGGCCGTGGTGGACCCCATGGCCGAGATCGGCGCGGGCGCGGCGATCGGCCCCTTCGTGGTGATCGGGCGCGGCGCGGTGATCGGGCGCAATGCGCGCATCGCCAGCCATGTGTCGGTAGCCGAGGGCGCGCGGATCGGCGACGATGCGCTGATCCTGCAGGGCGCCCGGATCGGCGCGCGGGTGGTGATCGGCGACCGCTTCATCTGCCAGCCCGGCGCGGTGATCGGGGCCGATGGGTTTTCCTTCGTGACACCGGAAAAATCCGGGGTCGAGGAGATCCGCGAAACCCTGGGCTCGCGTGCCGAAATCCGCGACCAAAGCTGGACGCGGATACATTCATTGGGCGCCGTAACCATCGGCGATGACGTGGAAATCGGCGCCAACGCCTGTATCGACCGCGGCACCATCCGCAACACCGTGATCGGGTCGGGGACCAAGTTGGACAACCTGGTCCACATCGGCCACAACGTGCAGGTCGGCCGCGATTGCCTGCTCTGCGGCCAGGTCGGCATCGCCGGCTCGGCCCGCATCGGCGACCGGGTGGTGATGGGCGGGCAATGCGGGGTGAACGACAACATCTTTGTCGGCGATGATGTGATCTGTGGCGGGGCCACCAAGATCTTCACCAACGCCCCGGCGGGGCGGGTGCTGCTGGGCTATCCGGCGGTCAGGATGGAAGCCCATGTCGAGATGCAGAAGGCCCTGCGCCGGCTGCCCCGCATGGCCGCGCGGCTGGCCGAGATCGAAAAGGCGCTGCCCGGTCGCAGCGACGAGGGCTGATCGGCGATGGACGACCTTGAGGCGCGGGTGATCGAGATTCTGGCGGCGCAGGCGCTGATCGACCCGGCCTCGGTCGCCCCCGACGCGCGGCTGACGGACCTGGGACTGGACTCGTTGGGCCTGGTCGAGGCGATCTTCGCCATCGAGGAAACCTTTGGCGTTCAGGTTCCGTTCAACGCCAATGCGCCCGAGGCGTCGGGGTTCGACATCTCGACCGTCGCCTCGGTCGTCGATGGCGTGCGCCGTCTGGTGGCGGCCAAGGCGTGAGCGCCCGCGTCGTCGTGACCGGGGCGGGCACGGTCAACGCGCTGGCCCATGACGTGCCGGGCACGCTGGCGGCGCTGGCGCGCGGCGATTGCGCCATCGGCCCGCTGGAACTGCGCGACCTGGACCGGTTGTCGATCCGCATCGGCGCGCAGGTGCGCGGCTGGCCGGGCCTGACCGGCATGACCGCGCGCGAGGCCGCGCTGTGGGACCCGTTCACCCGCTATGCCCTGGCCGCCGCCGACGAAGCGCTGGCGATGGCGGGGCTGACCGGGGCCGAGCGCGCGCCCGCGGGGGCGATCATCGGCACCGCGGCGGGCGGCATCTCGACCTGGGAGGACAATTACCGCGCCGTGCTGGCCGAGGGGCGCGACCGCGTGCCGCCGCTGGTGGTGCCGCGGCTGATGCACAACGCGGCGGCCTCGCATATCTCGATCCGGCACGGGCTGCGGGGGCCGTCGTTCTCGGTCTCGTCGGCCTGCGCCAGCGCCACCCATGCCATCGGGCTGGCGTTCCAGATGGTGCGGTCGGGGCAGGCGCCGGTGATGCTGGCGGGGGGCTCCGAGGCGATGCTGGTCTTTGGCGGCATCAAGGCCTGGGAGGGGCTGCGCGTGCTGTCGCCCACCGGCTGCCGCCCCTTCGACGCCGCGCGCAGCGGCCTGGTGATGGGCGAGGGCGCGGCGGTCTTCGTGCTGGAAGACGCGGGTCACGCCGCGGCGCGCGGCGCGGTGCCGCTGTTCGAGGTGGCGGGGTTCGGCATGACCTCGGACGCGGGCGACATCGTGGCGCCTTCGACCGAAGGCGCCACGGCGGCGATGCGGGCGGCGCTGGCCGATGCCGCGATGGCGCCGGGCGAGGTGGGCTATGTCAACGCCCACGGCACCGGCACGCAGGCCAATGACCGGGCCGAGGCGGCGGCGCTGTGCGACGTGTTCGGCGCGCAGGGGCCGCGCATCGGATCGACCAAGGGCGCGCATGGCCATGCCATCGGCGCGACGGGCGCGATCGAGCTTCTGGCCTGCCTGTCGGCCCTGCGCGATGGGATCGTGCCGCCGACGGTGGGCTGCCTTGATCCCGAACCGGGCCTGGGGCTGGCGCTGGTGCTGAAAACCGAAAGGGCCGCAGTAACCGCGGCCCTGTCGAACAGTTTCGCCTTTGGCGGGCTGAACGCCGTGCTGGCGCTGCGCGCCGCCTGACCTCAGTCGCCCGAAGCCGGGGCTTCGGCGGGCGCTTCGGCCGGTGCTGCGGCGGGCGCGGCCGGTGCGGCGGCATCCGCGGCCTTGTTGGCGGCCGCAACGGCATCGAAACCGGCGGTAAAGCCCTTCAGCGAGACGGTCAGCGACACCTTCTGGTCGGGGGCGACGAAGGGAAGGATGGTCATTACCGCATTGGCGCCCTTCTTGAAGCTGGCGATCTCTTCGGCGGTAAAGCCGATGCGGGCGACGCAGCCGATCTGGCCGCAGAAGGTGAAGGGATAGGCGCGCGGCTTGTTGGTGTCGACCTGCAGCGTCAGGCCGGCGGTCAGCAGGGTCTCCAGCGGCGCGATGAAGGTCGCACCCGCCACGGCGGGGCCTTCGCTGCCCTCGGGCAGCGAGAACACCGAGAACTCGGCGACCGCGTTGCCCTTTTCATCCTTCAAGAGCTGATAGAGCTGGCAGGGATCGGCGCCGCTTTCGGTCTTGATGCAGCGCTGTTCCCAGGCCTCGAAGGTGGCGGCGGTGTAGGTGTCGCCGACGCCCGGGGCCGCGCCCACCTCGGCGCCCATCGACAGCCCTTCGGTCGTGCCGGCATCGGCCGCGACGCCTGCGTCGGTGGCGGGGGCGTCGGTGGCGGGGGCGTCCGTGGCGGGGGCCTCGGTGGTTTCCTGCGCAAGGGCCGGGGCCGCAAGGGCCAGCGCAAGCATCAGCGCAAGGGGGGTGGTTTTCAGGGTCTTCATGGCGAGGGGTCCTTTGATCCGGCCGGGTCGACAATTCGCGCGGTTGGTAGCACGGGGGTCCGCCGCTGTCAGGTCAGAAATACGCGAGGGGCGGAGGCTTGCCACCCGGCAGGCGGGGCGCAAGAGGGGGGGCCAGAAAGCGCAAAGGGCCGGCGAACCGGCCCTTCGATCATTGGTTTTTGCTCCCTGTCGGACTGGCCGACTTCATGGCGAGACGCTATTTCGGTTCGTCCCGGGCGTCAACGGGATTCTTCACCTGTCGCGCCGCCGGAAAAGACGCAGGAAATCCCCACCTTTTTGCGGCTTCCCACGGGGGCGGAAACCGCACTGGCACGGGCCGGACAACGCTGTATGGTGGCACCGCGCGGCCGGTTCGGGGCGGCGCGGGGAATGGGTGCAGACGGGGGATGACGTGTCGGACCAGCAGATGATCTTCGTGGGCGGCGGGGGCGAGGGCTATGCCACGCCGCAGAACCTGTTGCTGAAGTTCGGCAACCGCCACGGGCTGATCGCGGGGGCCACCGGCACCGGCAAGACAGTGACCTTGCAGGTGCTGGCCGAAGGCTTTTCGGCCGCCGGCGTTCCGGTCTTCATGTCGGACGTCAAGGGCGACCTGTCGGGCATCTGCCAGGCGGGCGACCCGGCGGGCAAGCTGCACGAGCCCTTCCTGAAGCGGTCGGCGACGATCGGGCTGGACCTGCAATACCGCGCCTTTCCGGTGACCTTCTGGGACCTCTTCGGCGAAAAGGGCCACCCGATCCGCGCCACCGTGGCCGAGATGGGGCCGCTGCTGCTCAGCCGCCTTCTTGAACTGTCGGAACCGCAGGAAGGCGTGCTGAACGTGGCCTTCCGCCTGTCGGACGAGGAAAAGCTGCCGCTACTGGACCTGAAGGACCTGCAGGCCCTTCTGACCTTCATCGCCGAGAATGCCGATGCGATCAGCGCGCGCTACGGGCTGGTGTCGAAGGAATCGGTGGGCGCGATCCAGCGCCGGCTGCTGGTCCTGGAAAACCAGGGCGGAGCGCAGCTTTTCGGCGAACCCGCGCTGCAGCTCTCCGACCTGATGCTGACCGATGCCGCGGGGGCAGGGCGGATCAACATCCTGGCCGCCGACAAGCTGATGAACTCCCCCCGGCTTTATGCGACCTTCCTGCTGTGGCTGTTGTCGGAACTCTTCGAGACGCTGCCCGAAGTGGGCGACCCCGACAAGCCCAGGCTGGTCTTCTTCTTCGACGAGGCGCACCTTCTGTTCGAGGACGCGCCCAAGGCGCTGGTGCAGAAGGTGGAACAGGTGGCCCGCCTGATCCGGTCCAAGGGGGTGGGGGTCTACTTCATCACCCAGAACCCGGCGGACGTGCCCGACGATATCCTGGGCCAACTTGGCAACCGGGTGCAGCACGCGCTGCGCGCCTTTACCGCCAAGGACCAGAAGGACCTGCGTCTGGCGGCCGAGACCTACCGCCCGAACCCGCGCTTTGCCATCGAGGACGCCATCCGCGACGTCGGCACCGGCGAGGCGGTGACCTCGTTCCTGGAGCTGAAGGGCATTCCGGGCGTGGCCGAGCGCACCCTGGTGCGCCCGCCCTCCAGCCGCCTTGGCCCCTGCGAGGACGTGGCGCGCGCCGCGGCCATCGCGGGCAGCCCGGTCGCGGGCAAGTACGACACGCCGGTCGACCGCGACAGCGCCTGGGAAATGCTGCGCCGCCGCGCCGACGAGGCCGCGCGCAACGCCGAGGCCGCCGAGGCGCCGCCTGCGGCACCGCAGGGCGGCGGATTGTCGCTGGACCTCGAGGATTTCAACAAGGGCCGGCGCTATGACGGCGACCGCGAGGCGGCGCCGAAAAAACGCAGCACCGCCGGCCGGTCGGATTCGATCACCGAGACCTTCGCCAAGTCCTTTGCCCGCCAGCTGGGCACCAAGGGCGGCCAGGCCATCGTCCGCGGCGTTCTGGGCACCTTGTTCGGCAAGCGCTGATCCCGCCGCCATTGCGCCCGTTTTCGGCCGCAATGGCCGGGCAGGGTGGTCTCAGCTACTGCCATAGCGAGACATCCAATGACCCTTTCTGCAGAAGAGCAGTATCTGCTCGAGCTGATCAATCGTGCACGCCTGAACCCCGTGGCCGAGGCCGCGCGCAACGGCATCGACCTGAACCAGAGCCTGACGGCCGGCACCTTGCAGGGCGGATCGCGCCAGGTTCTGGCGCCCAATGCGCTGCTGGAATCCGCCGCGACCGCGCATACCCTGTGGATGCTGGCCAATGACGTCTTCAGCCATACCGGCGTGAACGGTTCGACCCCCTGGGCGCGGGCCGGCGATGCCGGCTATGTCTACAGCACGGTGGGCGAGAACATCGCCTGGCGCGGCACCAGCGCCTCGAGTTTCGATGTCGGCAGCTACATCGAGATGCAGCACAACGACCTGTTCCTCAGCGCAGGCCACCGGGTCAACATGCTGAACGACAGTTACCGCGAGATCGGGCTGGGCCAGGAAACCGGCTATTTCAACACCAGCGGGCGGGACTGGAACTCGTCGATGCTGACCGAGCTGTTCGGCACCTCGGGCAGCCGGTATTTCGTGACCGGCGTGGCCTATACCGACCGCGATGCCAATGATTTCTACGGCATCGGCGAGGGCCTGGGCGGGGTGCAGGTCGCATCGGGCGCGGCCAGCACGACGACGGCGGCGGCGGGCGGCTATGCGCTTGGGCTGGCGGCCGGAACGGCGGTGGCGGTCAACGGCACGGTGGCCGGCAAGGCCTTTTCGCTGACGGTCGACCTGTCGCAGGGCAACGTCAAGCTGGACATCGTCGGCGGGACCGAGTTCTTCACCTCGGGCTCGATCACCCTGCGTACCGGCATCCATTGCGCAACGCTTCTGGGGCTGGACGACCTGTCGCTGGCCGGCAACGCCTATCGCAACGTGCTGATCGGCAACGCCGGCCGCAACGACATGCAGGGCCGCGCCGGAAACGACGTACTTTATGGCAATGACGGCAACGACCGGCTGGGCGGCGGCGACGGCGACGACCGGCTGTATGGCGGCAACGGCAACGACTCGCTGGCCGGCGGCGCGGGGATCGACCAGTTGTCGGGCGGCTATGGCAACGACTATCTGCGCGGCGATGGCGGCAACGATGGCCTGTCGGGCGGCCTGGGGGCCGACCGCTTCGTCTTCGGCGACCTGTTCGGCGCCGACGCCATCACCGATTTCGCACTGGCCGAGGGCGACCGGCTGCGCCTTGACAATGCGCTGTGGGACAACCTGGCGCTGACCGATGCGCAGATGCTGGCGCGCTATGCCACGGTAACGGCGGCCGGCGTTCTGCTGGACTTTGGCGACGGCGGGTCGCTCTTGTTGCAGGGCCTGACCGCCACCGCCGGGCTGGCGGCGGCGATCGACGTCTTCTGATCGCCGCTACAGCCGCCGGATCTTCAGCCGGATCAACCGGTTCTCGCGCCGCGTCACCACGTCGAAGCGGAAGCCGTGAAAGCTGAACACCTGCCCCTCGGCGGGGATCATCTGGGCCTCGTGGATCACCAGGCCCGCGATGGTGTTCGCCTCGTCGTCGGGCAGCGCCCAGTCCATCGCGCGGTTCAGGTCGCGGATCGTCATCGCGCCGTCGACCAGATAGGCGCCGTCCTCGGTGCGCTTCAGGAGGCCTTCCTTGGAGACCACGTCGAATTCGTCGGTGATCTCGCCGACGATCTCTTCAAGGATGTCCTCCAGCGTGATCAGGCCCTGAAGCGTGCCGTATTCGTCGACGACCAGCGCGAAATGGGTGCGCCGCTTCAGGAATTCGCGCATCTGTTCGTCAAGCGTGGTGGTCTCGGGCACGAAATAGGGCTTCATCGCCACCTTGGCGATGTCCAGCGCCGACAGCCCGCCCGGAGAGCCATCTGCGCCCCGCACCAGCCGGTCAACCTCGCGCAAGAGGTCCTTGGCGTGGACGACGCCCAGGATGTTGTCGTCTGACCCGCGGAACACCGGCAGCCGGGTGTGCGGGCTGGCCAGGACCTGGGTCAGGATCTGGTCGGGGGTCTGGTCGGCATCGACCATCTCGATCTGGCGGCGGTGGCGCATGATCTCGTCCACCGTGCGTTCGCCCAGGTCCAGCGCGCCCAAGAGGCGGTCGCGGTCCTCTTTTTCCACCGCGCCTTCGGAATGGCCAAGCGCGATGGCGCCGGCGATTTCCTCGCGCAGCGCCAGCATGGCGCCGTCGGGGTTGCCGCGCACCCCCATCAGCCGCAGAAGGCCCCGCACCACCAGCCGCACCAGCCCCACCACGGGCGAGAACACCAGCACCAGAAGCCGCACCAGGGGCGCCACCCGGGTTGAAACCGCTTCCGGATAGGTGATCGCCAGCGTCTTCGGCAGCACCTCGCCAAAGATCAGCACCAGCGCGGTCATCGCGCCCGTGGCCAGCGCCACCCCGCTGTCGCCAAAGAGCCGCGTCAAGAGCGCGGTCGCCAGCGCCGCCGACAGGATCTTGACGATGTTGTTGCCCAGAAGCAGCGCGCCGATCATCCGCTCGCGGTCCTCCGAGACCCGAATCGCGGCGCGCGCGCCCAGCGATCCCTTTTCGGCCTGCGCCTTCAGCTTGGCCCTCGACGCCGCCGTCAGCGCGGTTTCCGAACCCGAGAAGAACGCCGACATGACCAGCAGGACAACGATGGCGAGGGTGGTGATCCAGAAGGCGGAGTCCATGGGGGCTTGGCGGTCCTTGCGGGCAGGGGGTCAGGTCTTGCGGGCCAGCGGATGGTGGGTCAGCACCAGGTCGCGCAAGTGGTCGTCCAGGAC
>JAGPCN010000055.1 GCA_018058035.1 Fuscovulum sp. | reverse complement strand
ACCTGGCCCGCCAGCACCGCCAGCTGGCCGAGCGGCTGGCCCGCGGCAGCGGCCCCGAGGGCACCTTCGGCGTGTTGTGGGAGCGCGAGGCCGGCGAAGAGGCCCGCGCCGCGATGCTGGAACTGGAGACCGAGGGGCCGCAGGCGCTGCGGTTGGCGCCACAGGATTATGCGCCGCTGGTCTCGGCGATGCTGTCGCGGCGCGAGGTGCGCAGCGCCGTGATGAACGACGACCGGGTGCAGATCCTGGGCACGGTCGAGGCGCGGATCCAGGGCGCCGATCTTGTCATCCTGGGCGGGCTGAACGAAGGCAGCTGGCCCGCCAGCGCCGCCGCCGACCCCTGGCTGAACCGCCGGCTGCGCCGCGATGCGGGCCTGTTGCTGCCCGAACGCCAGGTCGGCCTTTCGGCGCATGACTACCAGATGGCGGTCTCCGCGCCGCAGGTGGTGCTGACCCGCGCCCGCCGCGATGCCGAGGCGGAAACCGTGCCGTCTCGCTGGGTCAACCGGCTGACCAACCTGCTGGGCGGGCTGGTCGACAGCAACGGGCCGCAGGCGCTGGAGGCGATGCGCGACCGTGGCCATGCGCTGCTGTCGCAGGTCGCGGCGCTGGAATCGCCGATCCCGGCAGAGGCGGCCTGCCGCCCCTCGCCCCGGCCGCCGGTGGCGGCGCGGCCGCGCAAGCTGTCGATCACCCAGATCGAGACGCTGATCGCCAACCCCTACGACATCTACGCCCGCCACGTCCTGCAACTGATGCCGCTGAACCCGCTGCGCCCCGAGGCCGACATGCGCCTGCGCGGCGAGGTGTTCCACAGCATCGCCGAACGGTTCCTGCGCGCCGCGCCCCTGCCGCCCCAGCCCGAGGATGCCGCCCGGCTGTTCCTGGAGATCAGCGAAACCGTCCTGGCCGAGGATGTGCCCTGGCCGGTGGCGCGGGCCGAATGGCGCAGCCGGCTGTCGCGCATCGCCCTGCCCTTTGCCCGCGACACGCTGCGCCGCGACGCCGTGCCCGTGGTGCTGGAAGAGCGCGCCGCCCTGCGGCTGGACCGTGCCGACTTTACCCTGACCGGCAAGCCGGACCGCATCGACCTGCAACCCGACGGCACCCTGCATGTGATCGACTACAAGACCGGCGATCCGCCAAAGGACCAGGACATGCATCTGCACCGCAAGCAGCTGCACCTGGCCGCGGTAATGGCGCTTGGCGGCGCGTTCGAGACCCTTGGCCCGCGCGTGACCAGCCGGATCACCTATCAGTCGCTGAAGCCCGGCCTGGCGCAGCGCGACGTCGAGATGACCGAAGACGCGATCCGCGAGGTGGCCGACCAGCTGGAGCAGTTGCTGTTGGCCTATGCCCGGCCCGAGACCGGCTTTACCGCCCGGCGGGCCGCGATGGCCGACCGCTTTGCCGGCGACTATGATCAGTTGTCGCGGCTGGGCGAGTGGACCATCGCCGACGAGGCCGTGGCGCTGGACCTTGAGGGGGAAGGCCCATGACCGGCGCCGCCGACTTGCAGATCGCCGCCGCGAACCCGCAAGAGAACACCTGGCTGACGGCCAATGCCGGCTCGGGCAAGACGCGGGTGCTGACCGACCGGGTGGCGCGGCTGTTGCTGGGCGGGGCGGACCCGATGGGCATCCTGTGCCTGACCTACACCAAGGCCGCCGCCGCCGAGATGCAGAACCGCCTGTTCCAGACCCTGGGCCGGTGGGCGATGGCCCCGGACGACGTCTTGCGCAACAGCCTGGAAACGCTGGGCGAGACCGGCCTGACCGACGACCACCTGCGCGAGGCCCGGCGCCTGTTCGCCAAGGCGATCGAGACGCCGGGCGGCATCCGCATCCAGACCATCCACAGCTTTTGCGCGGCGCTTTTGCGACGCTTTCCGCTGGAGGCCGGGATCGGCCCCGGCTTTGCCGAGATCGACGACCGCTCGGCCCGGCTGTTGCAGCAGGAAATCCTTGAGGAGATGGCGCTTGGTCCCGATGCCGGGGCGCTGGACGGGTTCCTGGCCTGGTCCTCGGGCGAGATCGGCAAGCAGCTTGGCAGCATCATCGGCGCCCGCGCCGACTTTGCCGCCGCGCCGCGGGGCGACGACCTGCGCCGCGCCCTGGGGGTGCCCGACGGGCTGGACGAAGACGCGGTGCTGGCGCGGGTGTTCCTGGGTGGCGAAGACGCGCTGATCCAGGCGCTGGTCACGGCGCTGGCGACCGGCGGGCTGAACGACAAAAGGATGCTCCAGCGGCTGCTGGCGATCCTGCCGCTGCAACCCGACATGGCGACCCTTGCGGCGCTGGAGAACGAATTCCTGACCGGAGCCAGCGCCAAGGTTCCGTTTTCGGCCAAGGTCGGCGCCGTGCCCTCCAAGGCCGCGCGCCCGGCGCTTGGGGCACGGGCCGACGCGCTGGACAAGCTGATGCTGCGGGTCGAGGCCGCGCGCGCCGACCGGCTGGCGCTGGCGCTGGCCCGCAAGACCGAGGCGCTGCACCGCTTTGCCCGCGCCTTCCTGCGCCGCTACCAGGCCGCCAAGGACCGGCGCGGCTGGCTGGATTTCGACGATCTGGTGGTGCTGGCGACCGGCCTTCTGTCCGATCCGTCGCTGTCGGCCTGGGTGCTGTTCCGGTTGGACGGCGGCATCCAGCACGTCCTGGTGGACGAGGCGCAGGATACCAGCCCGGCCCAGTGGCGCCTGATCCAGCTTTTGACCGCCGAATTCACCGCCGGAATGGGCCGCCACGACAAGCCGCGCACGCTGTTCGTGGTGGGCGACAAGAAGCAGTCGATCTACTCGTTCCAGGGCGCCGACGTGACCGCCTTTGATGCCGTACGTGACCGTTTCGGCCAGGCCTTTCACGATGCCGGATCGACCCTGCACCTGCGCCCGCTGCTGCATTCGTTCCGCTCTTCGCCGGCGATCCTGCGGCTGGTCGACCTGACTTTTCGGGGCGACCTTGCCGGCGCCATGGGCGGCGCTCCGCTGCACGAGGCGCATTTCGCCGACCTGCCCGGCCGGGTGGATTTCTGGCACCCCGTAGACAAGCCGGAAAAGGCCGAGCGCGGCGACTGGTTCCACCCCGAGGACCGCACCGGCGCCGAAAGCGAAAAGACGGCGCTGGCCCGCCGGGTCGCCGAAAGCATCCGCGACATGATCAAGCAGGGCGTCCAGATCCGCGACCGCGACACCTGGCGCCCGATGCACGAAGGCGACGTGCTGATCCTGGTACGCGGGCGGCAGGACGGGCTGTTCGACGCGCTGATCCGGGCCTGCAAGACGGCCGGGCTGCAGATCGCCGGCGCCGACCGGCTGAAGCTGACCGAGGAACTGGCGGTACGCGACATCCTGGCGCTGCTGGCCTTTCTGAACACCCAGGACGACAGCCTGTCGCTGGCCACCGCGCTGCGCTCTCCGCTGTTCGGGCTGACCGAGGCGGAGCTGTTCCGCCTGGCGCATGGCCGCGATGGGGTGCTGTGGGAACGGCTGCGCCGCGACGACGGGCTGGCCGGGGTGCGGGCGGTGCTGGACGACCTGCGCAGCCAGTCCGACTTCCTGCGCCCCTACGAACTGATCGACCGCATCCTGACCCGCCATGACGGCCGCCGCCTGCTGCTGGGCCGCCTGGGCGCCGAGGCCGAGGATGGCATCGACGAACTGTTGTCGCAGGCGCTGGCCTATGAACAGATCGAGGTGCCCAGCCTGACCGGCTTTCTGGTCTGGCTGACTTCGGGCGAGGTCGAGGCCAAGCGGCAGGCCGAGGCCGAGGGGCACCGGATCCGGGTGATGACGGTGCATGGCGCCAAGGGGCTTGAGGCTCCGGTGGTGATCCTGCCCGACACCGCCGACCGCCGGCCCAAGGACGAAGGCTCGATCCTGGTGCCCGAAGGGGCGCCGCCGATCTGGGCCCTGGGCAGCGCAGAGGCGACGGCGTTGCAACAGCGCGCGCGCCAGGACGGGGCGGCGCGGCAAGAGGCCGAAAGCCTGCGCCTGCTGTATGTCGCGGTGACCCGGGCCCGGTGCTGGCTGATCGTGGCCGCGGCGGGAAAGGTGTCGGATCGGTCGTGGTATGGCCTGCTGCGCGCCGCGGCCGCCGACCTGCCGATGCAGCCGCTGGACGGCGGGCGCGAGCGGCACGAATTCGGGCACTGGCTGCCCCTCGCGCCGCGTGTCGCCGCGGACCAGACGCCGGCCGCCCTGCCCGACTGGGCGTTGCGGCCGGCCCCGGCCCCGCAGGCCCCGGCGCCGCCGCTGCTGCCCTCGGACCTGGGCGGCGACAAGACGCTGGCCGGCGACACGCCCGGCGACCCCGACGCGCTGGACCGCGGCACGCTCTTGCACCGCCTGCTGGAGCGGCTGCCCGACCTGCCGCCGCCTGCGCGCGAGGCCGCCGCGCTGGCGCTTGGCGCCGATCCCGACAGCTGGGCCACGGTCCGGCGCATCCTGGACGACCCGGCGCTGGCCTGGATCTTTGCGCCCGGCTCGCTGGCCGAGGTGGGCTTTGCCCTACCGTTCCGGGGGCGGACACTGCTGGGCAGCATCGACCGGCTGGTGGTGGGCGAGGCCGAGGTGGCCGTGATCGACTACAAGTCGAATGCCGTGGTGCCCGACCACCCCGAACAGGTGCCCGAGGGCTACTTGCGGCAGCTGGGTGCCTATGCCGCCGCCGCGGCCGAACTGTTCCCCGGCCGCCGTGTCTCGGCCCATGTGCTGTGGACCGCCACGGCGCAACTGATGCCGCTTGATCCCGAGATCGTGAGTGCGGCACTGGACCGCGCCGCTATCCCTTGACGTCCCCCGGGGGGCTGCCTAGGTTCGGCAGCCGACATATTCCCTGCCAGGAGATACGACCATGGGCGCGAACACCGTCGCCGTCACCGACGCCACCTTCGATGCCGAAGTCCGCAAGTCGGCCATCCCGGTCGTGGTGGATTTCTGGGCCGAATGGTGCGGCCCCTGCCGTCAGATCGGCCCCGCACTTGAGGAGCTGGCTGCCGAATATGCCGGCAAGGTCAAGATCGTGAAGATCAACGTCGACGAGAATCCCGACAGCCCCGCCGTCCTGGGCGTGCGCGGCATTCCGGCGCTGTTCCTGTTCAAGGACGGCCAGGTGGTGTCGAACAAGGTCGGCGCGGCGCCCAAGGCGGCGCTGGCGAACTGGATCCAGTCGGCGATCTGATCCGCGCCGTTCGGGCGAATCGGGGCGGTCCGCAAGGGCCGCCCTTTCGTTTTGGCCGGGCGCGGGCCATATAGGGGCGGAAGGACGGAGGCAGGCATGGCCGAAGACAGGTTCCCCGGCTGGCACGGGACCACGATCCTGGCGGTGCGCCGGGGCGGGCAGGTGGTGGTGGCGGGCGATGGCCAGGTTTCGCTGGGCCAGACCGTGATCAAGGGCACCGCCCGCAAGGTGCGGCGCCTGTCGCCGGGCGGGCGCGATGTGGTCTGCGGCTTTGCCGGGTCCACCGCCGATGCCTTTACCCTGCTGGAGCGGCTGGAGAAGAAGCTTGAGGCCGCGCCGGGGCAGCTGGCGCGGGCCTGCGTCGACCTGGCCAAGGACTGGCGCATGGACAAGTACCTGCGCAACCTGGAAGCCATGCTAATCGTGACCGACGGCGCCGACCTGTTCGTGATCACCGGTGCCGGCGACGTGCTGGAGCCGGAACATGAGGTGGCGGCCATCGGGTCGGGCGGCAACTTTGCCCTGGCGGCGGCGCGGGGGCTGATGGAAGGCGACCTGGGGGCCGAGGAGATCGCCCGCAAGGCGATGGCGATTGCGGCCGATATCTGCGTCTACACCAATGGCAACCTGACGGTGGAGACGATCCGCAAGGGGTGATCCTGGCGGATGGCGCCGGGGGTTTCACACCCCCGGACCCCCGTGGGATATTTTCGGACAGATGAAATGGTGCGGGAGCGCGTGACGAAATGACCCCTGAAGACCTGCGTGCTGCCGTTGCGGCCGGCATCATCGACGAGCGCCAAGCGGCGCGGCTGAAGGCGCTGGCGGATGACCGCGGCGGGCGGCGGGCGGCCTTGCCGGCCGAGGACGAGCCGTTCGAGTTCTTTCGCGGGTTCTCGGAGATCTTCATCTCGATCGGGCTGATCATCCTGCTGTCGGGCGTGTCGTCGCTGCTGGCCTGGTTCGGCGGCTTTGCGCTGCTGACCGCGGTGCCGCTGGTGACGTCGGGCATTGCCTGGTGGTGGGCGGGGTATTTCACGCTGAAACGGCGGATGACGCTGCCCTCGATGGTGCTGGCGACGGCTTTTGGCGTGGGGCTGGTGATCTTTGCCTTTGCGGTGATGGAGCAGGGCGGTCTGGACGACCGCGCCATCGCCATTGGCGGGCTTTCCCTGGCGGCCGCGGGGATGGTGGCCTGGTATCGGCGGTTCCGGTTGCCGTTCTCGGCCTTTCTGACCGGGATGTTCCTGCTGGGGGCGATCTATGCGCTGACCGCCTCGGCGTCGAACGTGACCGACATGTGGTGGACGCGCGGCTATGACGCGATGTTCGACCTGCGGGAAAGCCCGGCCTTTGCGACGGCCACGCTGGTCTTTGGCATCGGCGCCTTTCTGGTGGGGATGTGGTTCGACATGCGCGATCCGCATCGTCTGGGCCGGTATTCGGCAACCGCCTTCTGGTGTCATCTGCTGGCCGCGCCGGCCTTGGTGAACACGGTGGCGGTGACGCTGCTGAACGGCGGCGGCACCGGGCTGCTGGCGGTGGCCTTGCTGGTCATCACGCTGCTGGCGCTGGTGATCGACCGGCGGTCGTTCCTGACTGCCGGCATCGCCTATATCGCCATCGTCATCGGCTGGGTGATGGGCGGCGGCGACGGCACGCAATGGATCTTCATCCTGATCGCGCTTGGCGCGCTGATCACCGCCATCGGCACCTGGTGGGTGCAATTGCGCGCCCGGGTGATGAAGATATTGCCGAACTTTCCGGGCAAGGACCGCCTGCCCCCCTATGGATCGACAGAATGACCGACCTGACCCCGCGCGAGATCGTTTCCGAGCTTGACCGTTTCATCATCGGCCAGAAAGAGGCCAAGCGCGCCGTGGCTGTGGCGCTGCGCAACCGCTGGCGGCGCAAGCGGCTGGGCGATGACCTTCGCGATGAGGTCTACCCCAAGAACATCCTGATGATCGGGCCGACCGGGGTGGGCAAGACCGAAATCAGCCGGCGGCTGGCCCGGCTGGCAAAGGCGCCGTTCCTGAAGGTCGAGGCGACGAAGTTCACCGAGGTGGGCTATGTCGGCCGCGATGTGGATTCGATCGTGCGCGATCTGGTGGATGTGGCGATCAACGACACCCGCGCGCGGATGCGCGAAGAGGTGACGGCGCGGGCGCACAAGGCCGCCGAGGACCGGGTGATCGAGGCGCTGGCCGGCAAGGACGCGCGAGAGCAGACGCGCGAGATGTTCCGCGGCAAGCTGAAGCGCGGCGAGTTGGACGACACCATGATCGAGATCGAGGTGGTCGATGCGGCGCCGGCGATGCCGATGATGGGCATGCCCGGGATGGAAACGCAGATGCAGGGCCTGCAAGACCTGTTCAAGGCCTTCGGCCAACGCGGCAGCCGCAAGCGGATGACGGTGGCGCAAAGCTATGACGTGCTGATCGGGCAAGAGGCCGACAAACTGCTGGACGACGAGGCGGTGAAGGCCGCGGCGCTGGAGGCGGTGCAGGAAAACGGCATCGTCTTTCTGGACGAGATCGACAAGATCTGCGCGCGATCGGATGCGCGGGGCGCCGATGTCAGCCGCGAGGGCGTGCAGCGCGATCTGCTGCCGCTGATCGAGGGCACCACGGTTTCCACCAAATACGGGCCGGTGAAGACCGACCATGTGCTGTTCATCGCAAGCGGCGCTTTCCACATCGCCAAGCCGTCCGACCTGCTGCCAGAATTGCAGGGCCGCTTGCCGATCCGGGTGGAACTGTCGCCGCTGAGCGAAGAGGATTTCATCCGCATCCTGACCGAGACGGAAAACGCGCTGACCCGGCAATATGCCGGGCTGATGGGCACCGAAGGGGTGGAGGTCAGCTTTACGCCGGATGGGATCGCCGCGCTGGCGCGCATCGCCGCCGAGGTCAACCGCAGCGTCGAGAACATCGGCGCGCGGCGGCTGTATACCGTGATGGAGCGGGTGTTCGAGGAGCTGTCCTATACCGCCCCCGACCGCGGCGGCGACCGGGTGACGGTGGATGCGGCCTTTGTCGAGGCGAACATCGGCGCGCTGGCGCGATCGGCGGATATCTCGCGCTACGTTCTCTAGGCGGCTCCTCGTCGCATTTCATGCGCTCGTCGCGAGGAGTGCATGAAATGCATCGACGAGCAGCCCCTAGTCCTGGATGCAGACCTGGCGCTGGCGGCCCAGCCCTTCGATCCCCAGTTCCACCACCTCTCCGGCCCTCAGGAATCGCGGCGGCTTCATCCCCAGGCCGACGCCGGGCGGCGTGCCGGTCGAGATGATGTCGCCGGGGTGCAGGGTGAAGAACTGGCTCAGGTACGACACCAGGAAATGCACGCCGTAGACCATGGTCGCGGTCGATCCGTTCTGCATGGTCTGGCCGTCGACCGTCAGCCACATCTTCAGGGCCTGCGGGTCGGGCACTTCGTCCGGCGTCACCAGCCAGGGGCCGGTCTGGCCAAAGTTGTCGCAGCTTTTGCCCTTGGTCCATTGCCCCGAGCGTTCGGCCTGAAAGGCCCGTTCCGAGACGTCGTTGATCACGCAATAGCCGGCGATATGGGCAGGGGCCTGCGCTTCGGTCAGGTACTTGCCGCGCTTGCCGATGACGACGCCCAGTTCCACCTCCCAGTCGGTCTTGACCGATCCGCGCGGGATCAGGATCGGGTCGTTCGGGCCGCAGATGGCGCTGGTGGCCTTCATGAAGATGATGGGTTCCGGCGGGACCTTGGCGCCGGTTTCGGCGGCGTGGTCGGAGTAGTTCAGGCCGATGCAGATGAACTTGCCGGTGCCCGCCACGCAGGGGCCAAGCCGGGTGTCGGCCGGCACCACCGGCAGCGATGCGGCGTCGATCGCGGCCAGGTCGGGCAGGCGGGTCAGCACCTCTCCGCCCAGGTCGGGCACATGGGCCGACAGATCGCGGATCGTGCCGTCGCCGTGCAGGAGGCCGGGCTTTTCCTGTCCGGGTTCGCCGTGGCGGAGAAACTTCATTGCGGGGTCCCTTTCGCTTTGGCTGACATGCTAGCGGGCGGTTGCGGTCAGGCCAAGGGCGGAAGGCCGACGGCGGCGCGCAACTCGGGCGCGCGGATGTCCAGTTCCAGCCCCGCCAGCGCGTCGGCGGCGGGGGTACACAGCCAGGCCACGGCGCGGGCGGGCTGATCGGCGGGGGCCAGACTTGCGCGCGGCAGTTTCGATACCGGGTTGATGCCGCTGGCCCGGATCGCGCCCTGCATGTCGGTATCGACCACGCCGGGGGACAGGCCAAAGACGCGGATGCCCTCGGCGCCGTATTCCAGATGAACCGAGCGGGTCAGCATGGCCAGCCCCGCCTTGCCGGCGCAATAGGCGGCCCAGCCCTCTTGCGGGCGATGCGCGGCCCCGGACGAGATGTTGACGATGGTGCCACGTCCGCGCGCCCGCATGAGCGGCAGGACCAACCGGATGGCGTCGAACTGGGCCACCAGATTCGTCTCTATGCTGGCGGAAAACGCCTCGGTCGTCAGGTCGGCGATACGGCCGATGGGGGCGATCACGGCGGCGTTGTTGACCAGGATGTCGAAGCCTGGCGCCATCACCTTGGCCAGCCGGTCGCGGTCGGTGATGTCGCAGATCACGCCCCGCGTGCTGGCGGGCACATCGGCGGCGGCCAGGCTTTCGGCGCTGCGGGCGGTGAAGGTGACGGTTGCGCCCAGGTCGGCCAGGGCGCGCACCGTGGCCAGGCCGATGCCGCGCGCGCCGCCGGTGACAAGCGCGGTCTGGCCGGAAAGGGGGTGGGTCATGGCGGTCTCCATCCTGCGTGCGGCCTTAGATATGTTTCATCGCGGCCCGCGTCACGGCGGAAATGTGCCGGGGCCGCGGGGTCGCCGCCTTGACCCTGCCGCCGATCCCCCCGAAGCATGGCCGGATGAGCCGGCTGATTGCGTTTCTTCTGACCCTGGTCCTGGCCGCCTGCGCGGCGCGCGGCGAATTCGTCGCGATCCAGGACATTCCGCCGGAAAAGGCCGCCCTTGCCACCGAGGCGGGGGTGCGCGAGGCGGTCTTTGTCGCCACCACCCGGCAAGAGAAGGACGGCGTCTTCGGCATCGCCCGCGCTGACCAGGCCGCCTTCCTCCGCTATGACATCCTGGTGCCGTTCCAGCGCGAGACGGGCGAGGTGACCTGGCCGCGATCCGCCCGCAGTGCCGATCCGCGCACCGATTTCCTGACGCTGGACGCGGTGCGCTATGACGACGAAGGCGACTTCAGCGGCGCGTTGAAGGCCGCGATGGGGCGGCGAGGTCAGCGCGACGTGGTCGTCTATGTCCACGGGTTCAACAACACGCTGGCCGAAAGCGTCTATCGCGTAGCTCAGATGCATTACGACCTGAAGGTGCCCGGCGTTGCGGTGCATTACGCCTGGCCCAGCAAGGGGTCGGCGCTGGACTATGTCTATGACCGCGAATCCGCGCTTTTCGCCCGTGACGGGCTGGAAGAGCTGCTGCGCGCGGTGGCGCGGGCGGCGGCGCGGCGGGTGGTGATCGTGGCCCATTCGATGGGTGGCGCCGTGGCGATGGAGACGCTGCGGCAGACCTCGATCCGCGGTGACGGGCAGGTGCTGCGGACGCTGGGCGGGGTGGTGCTGATCTCGCCCGACCTGGACGTCGATGTGTTCCGGTCGCAGGCGATTGCGATGGGTGGGCTGCCGCAGCCTTTCCTGATCTTTGGCAGTCGCAAGGATACGGTGCTGAACCTGGCCTCGTTCATCTCGGGCGCGCCCGAGCGGCTGGGCAACCTGACCGACCTGACGCCGATTGCCGACCTTGAGGTGACCTATCTGGATACCGCCGCCTTTGACGAAGGGGCGGGGCATTTCAACCTGGGCACCTCGCCGGCGCTGATCCAGCTGATCGGCGGCATCGCCAACCTGGACGCCGCCTTCCGGGCCGAGGCCGCGGGCCGTGTCGGCCTGCTGCCGGGCGTGGTGCTGACCGTGCGCAACGCCACTTCGGTGATCCTGTCGCCGGTCGAGGCGGTGGCCCAGGGCACGCGCCACGCACCCACCCCGGCGCCGCGCTAGCGCCGTCGCAGGTAGACGTACAGCGCACCGCCGCCGCCATGTTTCAGATGCGCCTCGGCCACCTGCTGCACGGCCTGCGACAAGGGCGGCAGGCGCAGCCAGTGCGGCACCTGGTGGCGCAGCGCGCCGATGGGGCGGGACACCGGATCATGCGTCATCTTGCCCTTGCCGGTGATCACCAGCACCAGCCGCTGACCCTCTTCCTGCGCGTTCAGGACAAAGCGGATCAGTTCGGGGTGGGCCTCGGCCAGGGTCATGCCGTGCAGGTCGATCCGCGACTCGGGCGCCAGCTTGCCGCGCAGCATGCGGGTGTGGGTCTTGGCATCCATCCGCAGGGGCGGTTGTGCGGCCTGCGGCGGCGCCGGGGCGGCCCGTTCGCCGATGTGGAAATGCGGCAGGCGGGGCTGGGCGTGGGGCTTCGGCTCTTCGGTGACCGGGGCGGGGGCGGGTTCGGCCCGGGCGCGGTGCGGATGCATCGGGCGGGTCGTGCGCGCCACGGCCTGCCACAGCTCGATCTCTTCGGGCCGCAAGGGGCGGCGGCGGGCCATCGCGGTCAGCCCCCGGGTTGCAGGGCATAGGCGCGGTCGATCGGCAGCAACAGAACCAGCCGCCCGCCATCCTTGACCGTGCCCGCGTCCTCTCCGGCCTGGGCGCCGGTGCCGTAGAAGATGTCGGCGCGCTGCGGCCCCTTGATCGCGCCGCCGGTGTCCTGCGCCACCATCAGCCGCCGCAGCGGCGCGGCGCCGTCCTTCTCGATCCAGACCGGGGCGCCTAGCGGGGTGAAGGCCGGGTCGATGGCCACCGACCGCAGGGTGGTGATTGACCGCCCCAAGGCGCCGATCGGCCCCTTGTCGGCGGCCAGGTCCTTCACCTTGCGGAAAAAGACGTAAGAGGGGTTGTGGTTCATCAGGTCCTGCCCCGCGGCAGGGTTGCGGCGGACCCAGGCCGCGATCACTGGGGCCGAGACCTGGTCGGCGGTATAGATGCCGCGGCGCACCAGTTCATGCCCGATCGAGCGGTAGGGATGGCCGTTCTTGGCGTCATAGCCGACGCGGATGACCCCGCCGTCAGTCATCCGGATACGGCCCGAGCCCTGGACCTGCAGGAAGAACACATCGACTGGATCGTCCAGCCAGGCGATTTCCAGCCCGCGACCGCGCAGAAGGCCGCCCTCGATCTCGGCCCGGCTGCGCCAGACCTGGCCCTCGGTCAGTTCAGGCGGCTTGCGGTAGATCGGCCAGGCGAACCGCGGAGTGCGTACCGGCGATCCGGTCAGTTCCGGTTCGAAGTAGCCGGTGAACAGCGCGGGAGGGTCGCCGATCACCACCGGCTTGAACACCAGCTCAAAGAAGGCCCGGGCCGAGGCGTCATCGGCGGGGATGTCGGCGGCCAGCCGGCAGATCGGCTGCCAGTCGGGCGCGTCGATCAGGTCGCAGGTGGCCAGAAAGGATTGCAGCGCGGCAGCGTGATCATCATCGCGCCAGCCGTCCAGCGACTCGAAATCCAGCACCTGGGCGGATGCGGGCACCGCCCCCATCAGGGCCACCGCAAGCAACAGCCTGGCGACAAGACCCCGCATCCCAAGGGTCAGTCGCCGGTCGCCACAAGCTGCCAGTTCGGATCCTGGGCGCCGATCTTGCGGGCGAAGGTCCAGACATCGCGCTGGCGCTTGATCGCCTTGGGGTCGCCATCGACGATGGTGCCCGCCCGGTCGCGCACGACCGAGGTCATCTCGCCCACGAAGCGCACGGTGATTTCGGCGAAACCGCTGGTGCGGTCAAAGGTGGCCTCTTGCAGCGCCAGTTCCTTGATGCCGATGAAGTTGGTCTCGACCGTCAGCCCCTCGGCCTCGCGGGTCGAGATGACTTCGGCAAAGCTGGCTTCGACATCGTCGGACAGGAAGGGGCGGATGCTGTCCAGGTCGCCCTTTTCAAAGGCGGTCAGGATCATCTCATAGGCCTGCCGCGCGCCTTGCAGGAAGGGGCCGACGGTGAACGAGGGTTCCGCCGTCTTCATCGCCGCCAGCGCCTTGGCCGAGGCCGAGCCGTCTTCGACGTGGTCGATGATGTCGTGATCCTGGCCGCCGTCGATCACCTCGAAGTTGCGGCGCACCTGCGGGCGCACGTCTTCCAGCGGAAGCGGCGGTTTCTCGAACCCGTCGCGGGTGCCAAGCACCGAGCGCAGTTTCAGGATCAGAAAGACCGCGATCCCGGCAAGGATCAAAAGCTGGACCAGCGAGGACGACATCGGCACCCCTTTGCACTTCAAGACCGCCCGGACCCTTGGGGCCAGGCGTGCTTGATCCTATGTAGGATGCGTCCCCGCCCAAGTAAACCTGCGGGGGCGCCATAGATTCGCAAGGATGCAGCCGATGTGGCCTTTTGCCGTTCTTCTTGCCTGGCCCCTGGCCGAGATCGCCCTGTTCGTGGTGATCGGCGGACAGATCGGGCTGTGGGCCACGCTGGCCTGGGTGCTGCTGTCGGGCGTGCTGGGCGTGCTGGTGCTGCGCCTGGCGGCGTTGCGGCAGGCGGTGGCGCTGCGCGACGGGTTGCGGGGCCTGCGCGATCCGGCACGGCTGGCGGCCGGCGGGCTGATGTCGGTGCTGGCCGGCGTGCTGCTGATCCTGCCGGGGTTCCTGACCGATGCCCTGGGTCTGGTGCTGCTGTTGCCGCCGGTTCAGGCGCTGGTCGCCCGGGCGCTGGCCGCGCGAGTGCAGGTGATGCGGCCGAGAACTGACGAAACCGTGATCATCGACGCCGAATATACCGAGGTTCCGCCGCGGCGCGACGGCCCCTCGGGCTGGACGCGGATCGAGTGATCACTGCCGCTTGAGCCAGATTGCGCCCTCTCCCAGTTTTTCGACAAAGACGCGGTGCGCCTCGGCCTCGGCTTCGGTCAGGTGGGGGGGCAGCGGTTCGGGACGGGGGCGCGGGCGCCAGTCGCTGACGAGCGACAGAGCATCGCGGCCGCGCGCCGTGGAGGGGGCCAGCACCAGGTCGGGCTGGCGGCCTCCGATCAGTTCCAGGTAGACCTCGGCCAGGATCTCGCTGTCGAGAAGCGCGCCGTGCTTTTCACGGGCCGAGTTGTCGACCCCGAAGCGCCGGCACAGCGCGTCCAGCGAGGCCGGAGAGCCGGGAAATCTCTGTCGCGCGATCATCAGGGTGTCGATGGCGCGGTCAAAGGGCAGGCGGGGCAGGCCGGCCCATTCCAGCTCGGCGTTCAGGAACTTCATGTCGAAGGCGGCGTTGTGGATCACCAGCCGGGATTCGCCGATGAATTCCAGGAAGGAATGGCCGACCTCGCGAAAGCGCGGCTTGTCGCGCAGGATCACCGCGCCGGGTTTGGGTTGCTCGGGCGGCTCCAGCAGGTCGGGGCCGATGCCATGCACCTCGAAGGCCTCACGGGGCATCGAACGATCGGGGTTGATGTACTGGTGCCAGGTCCGGCCTGTGGGCAGGTGGTTGAACAGCTCGATCGCGCCGATTTCGACCAGGCGGTCGCCTTCGGCGGGCTCGAAGCCCGTGGTTTCGGTATCCAGAACGATCTCACGCATTGGCGGCGATCCTGCGGCGAATGTCGGCCAGCACATCCTTGACCGCCGCCTGCGCCACTTCAAGGGTGGTCGTGGGAATGACGTAATCGGCCCGGGCGCGTTTTTCGGCGTCGGGCATCTGGCGGGCCAGAATCGTCTCTAACATGGCCTCGGTCATGGTGCCGCGGGCCAAGACGCGGGTCCTTTGCACCTCGGGCGGGGCGCTGACCACGGCGACGGCATCGCACATCGCCTGCGCGCCGGTCTCGTACAGCAGCGGGATGTCCAAAAGAACGATGTCTGCCTGCACGGCGGCCAGAAAGGCGGCACGGTCGGCCGCCACCAGCGGATGCACGATGGCGTTCAGCCGGTCCAGCACCGATGGATCGGCGGCGATCAGGCGGCGCAGCGCCTCGCGGTCGACCGCGCCATCGGCGGCGATGGCCTGGGGCAGGGCGCCGGCCAGCGCCAGGGCCGCCGCGCCTCCGGGGGCGTAGAGGCGGTGAACGGTGGCATCGGCATCCCAGACCGGCACACCCGCTGCCGCGAACATCGCCGCCGTGGTCGACTTGCCCATCCCGATGCCACCAGTCAGGCCCAGGCGAAATGCCGTCATGCCGTCAGGACCGCGTGGCGCGTCGCCTCATCGACATCGGGGCGCTGGCCGAACCAGCGTTCAAATCCGGGCGCAGCCTGGTGCAGCAACATCCCAAGCCCGTCGACCACGGTACAGCCGCGATCCTCGGCCTCGATCAGGAACTGCGTCTTCAGCGGGGTATAGACCAGGTCGGTGACCAGCGCGCGCGGGCTCAGCCCGTCCAGCGGCACCCGGAAATCCGGCTTGCCGGTCATGCCCAGCGAAGTGGTGTTCACCACCGTCGCGCAATCCTCGATCATGTTGCCGGCCTGCACCCATTCATGCACCACCACCTTGGCGCCGAAGTCCGAGCGCAGCGCCTCGGCCCGCGGGCGGGTGCGGTTGGCGATGCGGATTTCCGGCACGCCCACCTCGATCAGCGCGGCGACCACGGCGCGCGCAGCACCACCCGCCCCCAGCACCGCCGCCGGCCCGGCCTGCGGCTGCCATTGCGGCGCATTCTGCCGCAGGTTGGCGATGAACCCCGAGCCATCGGTGTTATCGGCGTGGATCTTGCCATCCTTGCGGAAGATCAGCGTGTTCGCCGCCCCGATCAGCGCTGCCCGGTCGGTGATGATGTCGGCGATGTTCAGGATCGCCTCCTTGTGCGGGATGGTGACGTTCACCCCGGCAAAGCCCATGCGCGGCAGCATCCGCACCACGTCGCCCAGATCGGCGGGGGACACGTCGATCGGGATGTAGAACCCCTTCAGGCCATAGCGGCGCAGCCAGTAGCCATGCAGCGCCGGGCTGCGGCTGTGCGCGATGGGGTGGCCCAGGACGCCAGCAAGGGGAATGCGGGGATGATCGGTCATGCCGGGATGATGCCTTTCTGGCCAAGATAGGACAACAGCGGGATCAGCGGCAGCCCCAGGATGGTGAAATGGTCGCCCTCGATGGCGGAAAACAGCCGCACGCCTTCTTCCTCCAGCTTGTAGCAGCCGACGGCGTGGCGGATGCTGTCCCAGTTCCGCGCCAGGTAGTCATCCAGATAGCTGTCCGAGAGGTCGCGCATGGTCAGCCGGGCCTCGCCGACATGGCGCCAGACCGGACGGCCCTTTTGAAACAGCACGGCGGCCGACAGCAGGCGATGGGTCTTGCCGCGCAGCGCCACCAGTTGGGCGCGGGCGTCTTCGGGGCTGGCGGGCTTGGCAAAGACCTGGCCCTTCAGCTCCAGCACCTGGTCGCAACCCAGCACAAGGGCGGCCGGTTCCTTCTCGGCGATCTTGCGGGCCTTCATCTCGGCCAGGGTATCGGCCAGGTCGCGCAGAGTGGCGCCCTCGGCCTCAAGCGCGGCGCGGATCGCCTCTTCGTCGATTCGTGCCGGGCGGACGGTGACCGGAAGGCCCGCCGCGCGCAGCATCTGAAGCCGGATTTCCGAGGACGAGGCAAGAAGGATCATTGGGGGCCGATCTGGGGATATCCGCGGTTTGTTCCTGGGCCTTGGGCGAGGGCAAGCCGGGTGCCCGGGTTACCCCGATCACCGACCCGATCCGCCGGGCAGAGTTATCCTGCTGTGGGCCGGCTTGTCACGACCCTTGGGACAACTGCCAAGCGCGATGCGCTGTCCACC
>JAGPCN010000054.1 GCA_018058035.1 Fuscovulum sp. | reverse complement strand
GCCGCGATGGGTGCGCTGTTCTACGCCATCGGCGCGCGGTTCATGTAGAAGTCAGACCAGGACGGCCTGAGCCGCCTGGTCGCCCACCGCGAAGACCCGCTTGTAGCGTTCGATCTCGGCCTTTGGCCCCATCGCCTTGTTGGGGTTGTCGGACAGCTTGACCGTCGGCCGGCCATTGGCCGACACCGCCTTGCAGACCAGACTGAACGGCGCCAGCGCATCTTCGGGCACCAGGCCGCGGAAATCGTTGGTCAGCAGGGTGCCCCAGCCGAACGACACCTTCACCCGCCCATGGAACCGGGTGTACAGCGCTTCGATCTGCTCCACGTCCAGCCCGTCGGAAAAGATCACCAGCTTTTTCGTCGGGTCCTCGCCGCGATCCTTCCACCAGCGGATCGCGGTTTCCGCGCCGGTCGCCGGATCGCCGGAATCGATGCGGATGCCGGTCCAGCTGGCCAGCCAGTCGGGCGCGCGCTTCAGGAAGCCTTCGGTGCCATAGGTGTCGGGCAGGATGATGCGCAGGTTGCCGTCGTGTTCCTCGTGCCAGTCGGCCAGCACCTGATAGGGCGCCTGGGCCAGCTCGGCGTCGGTCTTGGCCAGCGCGGCATAGACCATCGGCAACTCGTGAGCGTTGGTGCCGATCGCCTCGATGTCGCGGCGCATGGCGATGCGGCAATTGGAGGTGCCGGTGAACTTGGGGCCCAGCCCCTCTTGCAGCGCCTGGACGCACCAGTCCTGCCACAGGAAACTGTGGCGGCGGCGGGTGCCGAAATCGGCCAGCCGCAGCCCCTCGATGCGGCGGAGGCGTTCCACCTTTTCCCAGATCCGGGCCATGGCGCGGGCGTACAGCACCTGCAGCTCGAACTTGCCCATTTCCTTCAGCACGGCGCGGCTGCGCAGTTCCATCAGCACGGCCAGCGCGGGAATTTCCCACAGCATGACCTCGGGCCATTTGCCTTCGAAGGTCAGCTCGTACTGCCCGTCGCGGCGCTTCAGATGGTAGGCGGGCAGGCGCATCCCCTCGAACCACTCCATGAAGTTCGACCGGAACATCTGGCGCTTGCCGTAGAAGGTGTTGCCGCGCAGCCAGGTGCTTTCGCCGCGCGACAGCGACAGGCTGCGGACGTGATCCAGCTGTTCGCGCAACTCGCCTTCGTCGATCAGGTCGGCCAGGCGCACGGACTTCGACCTGTTGATCAGCGAGAACACCACCGACGTATCCGGCCGGTTGCGGAAAATCGACTGACACATCAACAGCTTGTAGAAGTCGGTGTCGATCAGGCTGCGAACGATCGGGTCGATCTTCCAGTTGTGGTTGTGGACGCGGGTGGCGATGTCGACCATGACGTGGTCCCTGATGCGGTCTGCCCCTCTGCGGGCATCACCCCACAATCGCCCCTGACTGACGCAGGTGCAAGCCTGTGCGTCAGGGTGGCAGGGTGCAGTCGTAGGGCCGACCGTCGGGCAGGCGGCACAGGGACGTGACGAAGTCGGCGGCAACGGTTGCCGTGCCCGGCTCGACCTTGGTCCTGTCCAGCGCGTCCAGATAGTTCACACAACTGACGAAGGCATAGATCTCGCGCCGTTCCGGGTCATCGAACCAGGCGGCATAGGCAGCGGCGGTGGCTTTGGCGCCATCGCCCGAGGCGTCCATTTCGGCGCCGAACCGGGTGGCAAGGTCGTCGTGGGTCGGATAGTGGGCCAACGCCTCCCAGGGGCCGGGATCGCCGGCGGCGCGAAGATCCCAGGCGATCAACAGGCTGATCGCGGCCGCGTCCGCCTCCAGCGCCTGCCGGGTGCGGACATAGTCGACCAGGGTCAGCTCGACCGCCGGGCAGATATCGCGCGAGAATTGCTCCGGGTGGCGCAGCTCATGCATCAGCACGGCAAGCTGCATGTCGGGGTCAATCCCCTGGCGCAGCACGATCTGGCGGGTCTTCGGCGCAAAATAGCCCTGCTCCTCGACCAGCGTGTCGTCGAGGCAAAGGAAGGGGGCCTCGGTTTCAAGCGCGCGTTGCAGGCTGGGGTAATCCGCCACGACCGACAAGGCACGGCCAGCAAGGCGGTACAGTTCGTCGGCGCCGCCGGACCAGGGCGGCTCAAGGCAAGTCTGCGCGGCGATGCCCGGCGCGGCGGCCAGGCAGAGCAGGATCCCACCGACGGCCAGGGTGACGCGCCGATGTGGGCCCGCGATCATGCGAGCTGCACCCCCGCGGCACGCATCTGGCCGATCGCCGCGGCAAGGGAACCCTCAAGGTCGATCGCCCGGCAAGCGCTTTCCACAACGGTGACGCGATAGCCAAGCCGCGCGGCGTCCAGCGCCGAATAGGCGACGCAATAGTCGGTGGCCAGGCCGACAAGGGTGATCCCTGTCACCCCGCGCGACCGGAGGTAGCCGTCAAGCCCGGTAGGGGTGGTCTTGTCGTTCTCGAAGAAGGCGGAATAGCTGTCGATCTGCGGGCGAAACCCCTTGCGGATCACCAGTTGCGCCGGATCGGTGCGCAGGGCGGGATGGAACGCCGCCCCTTCGGTGACCTGCACGCAATGGGTGGGCCACAGGACCTGCGGGCCATAGGGCATCTGCGTCAGGCTGAACGGCGTGGCGCCAGGGTGGTTGGCGGCAAAGCTGGCGTGGTTGGCCGGGTGCCAGTCCTGGGTCAGCACGACGGTGGCGAAATCGCCCATCAGCGCGTTGATCGGGTCGATGATCTGGTCGCCGCCTGCCACGGCCAGCGCGCCGCCGGGGCAGAAATCGCTCTGCACGTCGATCACGATCAATGCCTGGTCGGCGGGTCTCATGGCAGCCTCCTCTCGGTCTGTTGCCTTGCGTAAGTGCCGCGCCGGGATGCGTCAAGCGAGCCGCTTGAATTCCGGGGCCGGCCGGCGCAAAGGGGGGCCATGCCGATCGTTGCTGCCTTGTACCATTTCGCCCGCCTGGAGGACCCCGCCGCCCGGCGCGGGCCGCTTCTGGAGCTGTGCCTGGACCATGGCGTGAAGGGGTCGCTCTTGCTGGCGGGCGAAGGGGTGAACGGCACCATCGCGGGCAGCCGCGAGGGCATCGACGCCGTGCTGGCGCATCTGCGGGCCTGGCCGGGCTGCACAGGGCTGGAGTGGAAGGAAAGCCCGGCCGCAGCGATGCCCTTCGGCCGGATGAAGGTCAGGCTCAAGCGCGAGATCGTGACGATGGGCGTGGCCGGCGTGGACCCGCGCGCGACGGTGGGCCATTACGTCCGGCCGGCCGACTGGAACGCGCTGATCTCGGCGCCAGACGTGGCGGTGATCGACACCCGCAATGACTATGAGGTGGGCCTGGGCAGCTTTGCCGGCGCGGTCGACCCGGGCACCCGCAGCTTTCGCGAATTTCCGGCCTGGTGGCAGGCGAACCGCGAGCGGTTTCACAACAAGCGCATCGCGATGTTCTGCACCGGCGGCATCCGCTGCGAGAAATCGACCAACTACCTGCTGTCGCAGGGGGTGGCCGAGGTGTTCCACCTGAAGGGCGGCATCCTGAAGTACCTCGAGGATGTGCCGCAGGCGCAATCGCTGTGGCAGGGCGAATGCTATGTCTTCGATGGCCGCGTGTCGGTCGGGCACGGGCTGGTGCCGGGGCAGAACAGCAGTTGCGGCGCCTGCCGCCGCCCCGTCACGCCCGAGGGCCGGGCGCATGCCGCCTATGAGGAAGGCGTGTGCTGTCCGGCCTGTATGAACGAATATTCGGAAACCGACCGGGGCCGGTTCCGCGAACGCCAGCGGCAGATGGATCTGGCCGCAGCGCGCGGGACGGGCCATCTGGGCTCTAGGCCAGCAGATCCTTGACCATCGGGATCACCCGTTCGCCGTACAGCCGGATGCAGGTCATCAGCGCGCCATGCGGCACCGGGCCGGTGGTGTATTTCAGGTCAAAGCGCTGGATACCCAGGGTGCGGATGGTGGCGGCGATCTTGCGGGCCACTGTCTCGGGGCCGCCGACATAAAGCGCGCCGTGATGCACTTCGGCCAGGAAGCGGTCCTTGGTGACCGGCGGCCAGCCGCGTTCGCGGCCGATCCGGCCGAACATGTCAGCATAATGCGGCCACAGCGTCTCTTGTGCGGCCTCGTCGGTTTCGGCCACGAAGCCGGGGGAATGCACCCCGACAGGGCGGACCGGGCGGCCCAACTGGTCGCACGCGCGCTGGTACAGGTCGACGTAAGGCGCAAAGCGGCGGGCCTCGCCGCCGATGATGGCCAGCATCAGCTGCAGGTCCTGCCGCACCACCCGCACCACCGATTCCGGGCTGCCGCCGACGCCGACCCAGACCGTCATCGGCTGCGCCAGCGGCGGGAACACCGGCTGGTCCTGCAACGGGCTGCGGGTTTCTCCGGCCCAGCTGACGCGGGGCTGGCGCAGCAGCGTGGCGAAAAGGTCCAGCCGTTCCTCGAACAGCTGGTCATAGTCGGCGGTTTCAAAGCCGAACAGGCCGTAGCTTTCGGTGAACGACCCGCGGCCCAGGATCGGCTCGGCCCGGCCATTCGACAGCGCGTTCAGTGTGGAAAAGCGCTGGAACACCCGCACCGGATCGTCGGTCGACAGGACGGTGACGGCGGTGCCCAGCTTGATCCGGCTTGTCCGGCCGGCGATGGCGGCCAGCACGATCTCGGGCGCAGAAATGGCGAAATCGGCGCGGTGGTGTTCGCCGAGGCCGATGAAGTCGATGCCCAGTTCGTCGGCCAGAACGGCCTGGTCGACCACCTCGCGCAGGACGCGGTCCATGGGTTGCAGGTGCCCGTCCGGGCCGGCGCTGACATCGCCAAAAGTATCAAGGCCAAGCGAAGGGGTCATCGGCATCTCCTGTTCGCGGGCGAAGATACCGGGCTTTGCGGGCGACCCCAAGTGCGCTGGCGCAGGGGCGGCCTGCGCCAGTTCACGCCTTGTCGCGGACCTGCAGGTGGTTGCCGTCCTGGCGCACCTCGAAGCGGGGCAGCTTGCGGATCAGGTCCGACAGCTTGGCCGCGCCATAGGTGCGGGTATCGAAGTCGGGCGTGCCTTGGGTGATGAACTGGCCGATCTGGCCCATCGAATACCACTCTCCCTCGGGGTCGATGGCGCGCATGGCGGCGACGATCAGCGGAATAGCCTTGGCGGGGGCTTCCTTGGTGGCGGGCCGGACCTCGGGCGCGGGGCTGCCGGCCACGGCGGGGCGCGGCGCCTCTTCGGGCTCCACCACACCCAGGTTTTCGACGTAGATGAACCGCTTGCAGGCCATGCGGAAGGCTTCGGGTGTCTTCTTCTCGCCGATGCCATAGACGTCCAGGCCCTGTTCGCGGATGCGCGCGGCCAGCCGGGTGAAGTCGCTGTCCGACGACACCAGGACAAAGCCGTCGAACAGGCCGGAATGCAGGAAATCCATCGCCGCGATCACCAGGCCGATGTCGGAGGCGTTCTTGCCCTTGGTGTTGGAAAACTGCTGGTCGGCGACCAGGCCCAAGGCGGCCACCTTGCGCGCCCAGGCCGCCAGGCGCTGCGCCGACCAGTCGCCGTAGATGCGGCGGACCGAGGCTTCGCCCAGGCTGGCGATTTCTTCGAAGATTGCCTCGGCATAGCCGGCGGGCACGTTGTCGGCGTCGATCAGGACGGCCAGGCGGGGGGCGCGGGGGTCGGCGGGCATGGAGTCTCCTTTGCCTCCTTTTGGCAGGAAGTGCCCGGTCAGTCGAGGAAGAAGCGGTCATGCACCCGCCAGTAGGCGATCAGGTCGGCGGCGCTGTCATGCGGCAGGCCCAGCCGGCGCATCATCGCCAGGTCCACGCCGACCAGGGTGGCCATCCGCCAGGCCTCGGCCGCGGCGCGTTGCAGGCTGTCGCCGGCCAGGGTGCGCTCAAGGTTGCCGGCCGCGATGGCGATGGCGTGCAGGATGTCCAGCGCCGGTTCGCCGGGCCAGCCTTCGGCCAGATGACGGACCATCCGGCGCAGGTCTCCCTGCCCGGTGACCAGCACCTGGACCACGAACTCGATACGGTCGTCCACGCCACCACACGCCCACCGTTACGCGGCCTTTGTGGCAGGCCAGGGCCGCAAGGTCACGCGGAAAAGCGGGAGGCGGCGGGTTCGGCGGCGGGCGTTGAGGTGGTCGTTGCGGCAGGCGTGGCGGTGGGGAAGAACCGCTTGAGCCGAGAGATCGGCTCTTCCAGCAGATACCAGGACAGGGTGGCGACGATCAGCGTCAGGCCGGAAATCACCACGAAGGTTCGCAACTCGTGCGCGAAGATGCTCTCGTCGACCAGGCTGACCGCCCACCAGACCGGCAGGTGGTAGATGTAGACGCCATAGCTGATCTGGCTGAGAAACCGTGCCGGAGCCGAAGCCAGCACCCAGCCGACCGGCCCCCGATAGCCCTGGAAGGCCCCGATCACCACCGCCGCAAGGGCCGGCAAGCACAGGAAGTAATAGCTTTCGCTCTTCCCGAACCCTTCCCACAGGTACAGCGGCGAGGCGAACACCGCCAGGCTGAGCGCCAGCGCCCCACGCGAGGTGACGGCCTCGCGCACGGCCGGAACGCGTTGCAGCAGGCATGCCAGAGCGCCAAAGCCGATCGGAGCAAAGCCGAAGACCAGATTGGCCCAGAACCAGTCAAGCCCCATTGCCTCGGCGTTGACCCGCAGGAAGGCCATGCCGACAATCAGGGCCAGCGTCGCCAGGTAGATCCGCTTCAACGGCAGAAGCAGGATCACCAGGGGCCAGACCAGGTAGAACTGCTCCAGCAGGTTCAGGCTCCAGAGATGGCCAACGACCCAGGGCCGGTAGACACCGGTCTGAAGGAACCAGATGTTCGACATCTGCCCCAGATGCCACAGCGCCGAGGCGCGAAAGCCGTCGATGTCGAAGATCACGCCGATCAGCACAAGCACCGCAAGCGCCGGGAACAGCCGCAGCGCCCGGCGCAGGTAAAAGTTCCCGATATGCAGCCGGCCGCCGCGTTCCTTGGCCGTCAGCAGGATATGGGTAATGAGGAAGCCGCTAAGCACGAAGAACAGCGAGACGCGCAGGTTTTCCGTCGTGGCGCTGCCTTCAAACGTATGGACATACAGCACCCCGACCATCGCCAGGGCGCGCAGGCCGTCGATCTGTCGGTGGCGCCCGACTTGCCCGTCCGGCGCTGCCGGGGCGGAAGGGTCGGGTGTTCGGGCCAAGCGATTTCTCCCTTTTCTGAACCGGGCTCGGGGGAAAGGATACCACCGCCTGCCTGATCAGCAAGGCCGGCAACCCCCGGCCTTAGCCGGCCGGGACGGAGTCGCAGTTGTCCGCGGTCAGGCGGGCAGCCAGATCGCGGGCTTCGGCAGAGGTCACGCCGGCAACCATGAACTCGGCCCGCGAGATCTCGGTCAGGAGCATCGGCTCCGACCTTACCTGACCGCAGATCAGGATCCGGATCACCTCGCCCACATGCGCAGAGGTCAGCCGGGCAAAGGTCGCATCAAGCCGCGGGTCAAGCCTCACCCTCAGGGCCGGGTTGCCCGACAGGTCAAGCGTGGCCTCGGCAAGGTCCACATCTCCGGCCCGGGCATGAACCGCATCGGTGCCGGCGATGACCGAGACCAGCGGCGTCTCGGCGCCGGCCGCCCCGGCCATCAGGGCCAGGGCGGCCAGCGTCAGGCGCATCAGTAGACCACGACCGACCGGATCGACTCGCCGGAATGCATCAGGTCGAAGCCCTTGTTGATGTCTTCCAGCTTCAGCGTGTGGGTGATCATCGGGTCGATCTCGATCTTGCCGTCCATGTACCAGTCGACGATCTGCGGCACGTCGGTACGGCCACGCGCGCCGCCAAAGGCGGTGCCCTTCCACACCCGGCCCGTCACCAACTGGAACGGCCGCGTCTCGATGGTGGCCCCCGCCGGCGCCACGCCGATGACAATCGACTGCCCCCAGCCGCGGTGGGTGCATTCCAGCGCATCGCGCATCACCTTGACGTTGCCGGTGCAGTCGAACGAGTAATCCGCCCCGCCGATCTTGTCGAAGGGCGTCTTGGTCATGTTGACGATGTGCTGGACGACGGTGCCTTCGATCTCTTTCGGGTTGACGAAGTGGGTCATCCCGAAGCGCTCGCCCCAGGCCCTCTTGTCGTTGTTGATGTCGACGCCGATGATCATGTCGGCGCCGGCCAGCCGCAGGCCCTGGATGACGTTCAGCCCGATGCCGCCCAGGCCGAACACAACCGCCTTGGCGCCGATTTCCACCTTGGCGGTGTTGATCACCGCACCGATGCCGGTGGTGACGCCGCAGCCGATGTAGCAGACCTTGTCGAAGGGCGCGTCTTCCCGGATCTTGGCCAGCGCGATTTCCGGCAGCACGGTGTGGTTCGAAAACGTCGAGCAGCCCATGTAGTGCAGGATCGGCGTGCCATCCAGCATGCTGAACCGGCTGGTGCCGTCGGGCATCAGGCCCTTGCCCTGCGTGTCGCGGATCGAGGTGCAGAGGTTGGTCTTGCGGCTCAGGCAGGACGGGCATTCCCGGCATTCCGGGGTGTAAAGCGGAATGACGTGGTCGCCGGGTTTCAGCGATTTCACGCCGGGGCCGACCTCGACCACCACGCCCGCGCCTTCGTGGCCCAGGATCGCCGGAAAGGCGCCTTCGGGGTCGGCGCCGGACAGGGTGAATTCGTCGGTGTGGCAGATGCCGGTGGCCTTGATCTCGACCAGAACCTCGCCCTCTTTCGGGCCGTCCAGGTTCACTTCCATCACTTCCAGCGGCTTGCCGGCCTGCAGGGCCACGGCGGCACGGGTGCGCATGAGTCATCCTCCATCTATCGTTGCGCGCAAGGCTGTGCCAAATATCACGGAAGATCAACGCCGGAAGCGACAGCATGAAGCCGTTCCCCGCAATTCTGGCGCTGGCCCTGGCGGCCTGTGCCGCCGCCCCTGCCCCCGACCTGCGGCCACAGCCGCAGCCGCCTGGCGACCCTTTCGCCGACCGCACCCCCGGCTTCAACGACCGAGAGCCCGACACCTGCAAGGCCGCGGCCCTGCAGGGGCTGATCGGCCAGCCCTCGGGCAATCTGCGCACGATGGCTCTGCCGGGGCCGGTGCGGGTGATCGTGCCGGGAGACCTGGTCGACCAGGAGGAATACCGATCAGACCGGATCGACGTCTGGGTGGACGGCGCCGGCATCATCCAGCGGCTCAGCTGCGGCTAGGATCGGCCGCGTTCCGCCGGGCTGGAACGCCGGACTTGCCCGCACAGGCCGGTCCGGTGCTGACTTGACCCCATGTCAGCAAGGAGTCTGCGATGTCCCGACTGATCCTGTGCCTTCCGCTTCTGGCGATGGCGGCCTGCGTGCCGGCGCCGCCCGACCCGGTTCCCCCGGCCCTGCCCCCCGACGACGCCTGCGGCGCCCCCGGCCTGCAGGGCCTGGTCGGCCAGCCGCGCCGGGTGCTGGAGACGATGACCTTTGCCGGGCCGGTGCGGGTGATCGAACCCGGCATGGCGGTGACGATGGATTACAGCCCGAACCGCCTGAACATCGAACTGGACGATGAAGGCACCATCACCCGCGTGTCCTGCGGCTGAACGGAAAAGGCCCCCGGCTGGGGTCCGGAGGCCTTTCCTTCGCGTCAGAGACGCAGGTTATTCCTTCATCACGCGATAGGTGGTGTGGCAATCCTTGCAGGCCCCGCCGATGGCGCCCAGCGAGGCGCCGATGGCCTCGGCCGAGGACACGTCGGCCGCCGTGGCCGCGGCCTTCAGCGCCTCGGCCTTCTTCAGGAAATCATCCCACGAGGTCCAGATCTCGGGCTTGGCCTCCGAGGCGGGGTCGGCCTCGCCCTGGGTGGCGAATTCGGTCGCGATGGCACCGGCTTCCTCGATCATCTTGGCCTTGGCAGCCTCGGCGGCGGCGGCGTCATAGGCCATCTCGCCCTTGGCCATCTTGCCCAGCGTACCGATCGCGCCGCCGATCTCTTCCATCACCTCTTCGCGCATCTTGGCGTTCGGATCGGTGCGGTCCGCGGCAAAGGCGGCCCCGGCGACAAGCACGGCACCGACTGCGGCAATCTTGAACAGTTTCATTCCTCTGGCTCCCTGGCTGGACAGTCGGGCAGAGTAAAGCACGGCCCCGCCGCCCCCCGATACGGACTTTGGTCCGAAGGTTTTCACAGTCGCGTGAAAGATCGGGCCGCAGGACGGACTCGACTCTGCCGGCGCCGTCGCATAACGTGAACATATAGTGAACATTATGCTGCCGCCCCCATGACGCTTCGCCGAATCCTCTCGCTGTGGTTTCCCCGACTGGCCGCCGAACGCGTGCTGCGCCAGCGCCGCGATGTGCTGCCGCTGCCCTTCGCGGTGATGGGCGACCGTGACGGCGCGCAGGTGCTGGTCTCGCTGAACCCCCTGGCCGAGGCGGCGGGGCTGCGCCTGGACCAGCCGCTGCGCGACGCCACCGCGATGTGCCCGGACCTGCTGACCCGCGCCGAAAGCCCGGCCCAGGATGCCGCCTTCCTGACCGCGCTGCGCCGCTGGGCCGGCAAGTTCAGCCCCTGGGTGGCCGAGGAACCGCCCGCCGCGCTCTTGGTCGACCTGACCGGCTGCGCCCATCTCTTCGGCGGCGAGGCGCAGCTTCTGGCCCAGGTCGAGGAAGATTGCGCCGGGCTGATGCTGACGGTGCGGGCCGGCATCGCCGATACCGCCGGCGCGGCCTGGGCACTGGCGCGCTATGCCGGCCAGGCGGCGCCCCCCCTGCGCAACGGCGACGCGGTCGACCAGGAGGCACGGGCGACCCGCTCGCGGGCGGCGCGGCGGCCATCCTGGGCCACCACGCTGGCGGCGCGCGGCCTGCCCGAGACGCGGCTGCCGCAGGGCGTGATCGCCCAGCCGGGCCGCCTGCGCGAGGTGCTGGCGCCGCTGCCGCTGGCGGCGCTGCGGCTGCCGCCGCAGACGGTCGAGGGGCTGGCCCGGCTGGGCCTGCACCGGGTCGAGGACATCGCCGCCCTGCCGCGCGCCGCGCTGGCCCGCCGCTTCGGCGCCGAGGCGCTGCGACGGCTGGACCAGGCCCTGGGGCTGGACCCCGAACCCGTCAGCCCGGCCGCCGCGCCGCTGCACTTTGCGGTACGGATGACGCTGCCCGAACCGATCGGCCTGCGCCGCGACGTCGAGGCCGGGATCGACCGGCTGCTGCCCGCGCTCTGCGCCCGGCTCAAGGCCCGCAGCCGCGGCGCGCGGCGGGTGCGGCTGATGGCCCTGCGCACCGACGGCAGCGCCGCGGTGGCCGAGGTGACGCTGGCCCAGGCCAGCGACGCGCCCGACCGCATTCGCCCGCTGCTGGCGCTGAAGCTGGACGCGATCGACGCGGGCTTCGGGATCGACGGCCTGCGGCTCGAGGCCACCGAGACCGAGCCGCTGCACGCCGTCCAGCACCGCGGCCACCTCGACGCCGCCGAGACCGCGCGGACCCGGCAGGCGGGGCCGGCCCCGGCGGGGGCGGGCACAGCAGGGACGGGCGCGAGACTGGCCGACCTGATCGGCCGGCTGGGCACCCGGCTTGGCACCGATCAGGTGACACGGCTTCACCCCGCCGACAGCCACCTGCCCGACCGCGCAGTGCAGATCCAGGCGGCGGCCTGGTCGGCGCCGCACCCAGCCCCCTGGCCGGACCCGCCTGCGCCGCGCCCGCTGGTGCTGTTCGACCCCGAGCCGGTGGCTGCCCCCGACGACCCCGCGCCCCCCGCCCGCTTTCGCTGGCGCCGGCAAGAGATGCAGACCCGCGTCGCCGCCGGCCCCGAGCGCATCCTGCCGGAATGGTGGTTCGACCACCCGGAATGGCGGTCGGGCCCGCGCGACTACTGGCGGCTCGAGGCCGCCGGCGGCGCGCGGCTGTGGCTCTACTACGCCCATGGCGCCGAGATGTCCGGGGGATGGTTCTGCCATGGCCGGCTTGCCTGACCCCGCCGTGAAGCAATTGCGCGCCACCGCGCAAGCGCGGCGGCGCAAGCCTTTCAGGTCGGCTGCGCGGCCATGGCCGCTTGCCTCCGCGGGGCGTCCTCACCCCCGACAGGCGTGGCGCGGCCGCACCGTCGGCTGCCTCCGGCGGGAGTATTTCTCAAAGAGCAATCCTGTAAGGGGATTGTTAACCCTTCTTGCGCCAGCCTGCGCCTGCGGTACAGGGAGGAGTCCCGATGACCGCAAAGAGCAAGCCGCCCCGGCCGCGTGGGCGTCAACCCCTGCGCACTGTAGCGGTGCCGTCGGTCGGGGCGCATCTCATGGCATTGCTCTTTTGAAAATACTCCCCCCGGAGGGTCCGCCGGTTCCGCCCGCGCCACGTCGGGGCTAGGGCGATGGCCTTCGTCGAGCTTTCGGCCACAACCAATTTCACCTTCCTCACCGGCGCCTCGCACCCCGAGGAGATGATCGCCGCGGCGGCCGCCCTGGGCATGCCCGCGCTGGCGGTGGCCGACCTGAACTCGGTCGCCGGGATCGTCCGCGCCCATACCCGTGCGCGCGAGATGGCGCGCGACGGCGGCCCCCGCATCCGGCTGCTGCCCGCCGCCCGCATCGTCACCCGCGAGGGGCTGGCGGCCACCGTCCTGCCGCGCGACCGCGCCGCCTGGGGGCGGCTCTGCCGGCTGCTGACGCTGGGGCGCAGGCGGGCGCCGAAGGGGCAATGCGACCTCGGGGTCGACGACCTGGCAGAGTGGTCCCCGGGAATGGACGTGCTGCTGCATCCACCCGAGACGGTGCCAAAGGCGCAAAGGCCGCCGGGCGGCGCGGGCGCCTGGGTGACACTCGCGAGCCGGCTGACGCGCCGCCTTGCTGGGCAGGCGCATCTGCTGGTCGCGCCGCGCTACGATGGCCAGGATGGCCCCCGCATCGCCCAGGCACATCGTCTGGCCGCGCGGCTGGGGCTGGCGCCCGTCGCCTCGGCCTTGCCGATGATGCACACCGCCCGCCGCCGCCGGCTGGCCGATGTGCTGGCCGCGATCCGCCTGGGCTGCCGGGTCGAGGATCTGGGGCGCCGCGCCCTGGCCAATGGCGAGGGCCGGCTGCGCGGCGAGGCCGAGATGCTGCGCCTGTTCCGGGGCCACGAGGCCACCGTCCACCGCAGCGGAGAGATCGCCGCCCGGCTGGGCTTTTCGCTGGACGAGTTGCGCTACGAATACCCCTCCGAGGTCACGGGCGACGAGACCGCCGCCGGCCGCCTGGCCCGGCTGGCCCGCGACGGCCTGCGCTGGCGTTACCCGAAGGGCGCGCCCGACAAGGTGCAGGCGCAGATGGAGCATGAGCTGGCGCTGATCGGCAAGCTGGCCTACGAGCCCTATTTCCTGACCGTCAACGACATCGTCACCTTCGCCCGCGATCAGGGCATCCTCTGTCAGGGCCGCGGCAGCGCCGCCAATTCGGTGGTCTGCTATGCGCTTGGCGTCACCTCGGTCAGCCCCGAGATCGGCACCATGGTGTTCGAGCGTTTCGTCTCCGAGGCCCGCAACGAGCCGCCCGACATCGACGTCGACTTCGAGCATGAGCGCCGCGAAGAGGTGATCCAGCACATCTATGCGAAGTACGGCCGCCACCGCGCCGGGCTCTGCGCCACCGTGATCCACTATCGCGGCAAGCGCGCGGTGCGCGAGGTGGGCCGCGCCATGGGGCTGACCGGGGATACGCTGTCGGCCCTGTCGTCGCAGATCTGGGGCTTTGGCGGGCCGGGGGCGATCACCGACCAGCGCCTGCGCGAGATCGGGCTGAACCCCGGGGACCGCCGGCTGCGCCAGACTCTGGCGCTGATCGACGAGATCCAGGGCTTTCCCCGCCACCTCAGCCAGCACGTCGGCGGCTTCATCGTCACCGAGGGCCGGCTGGACGAACTGGTGCCGGTCGAAAACGCCACGATGGAGGACCGCACCGTCATTCCCTGGGACAAGGATGACATCGACAGCCTGAAGATCCTCAAGGTCGACATCCTGGCCCTGGGAATGCTGACCTGCATCCGCAAGGCCTTTGACCTGGTGGCGCGGCACCACCAGCAGCGGCTGACGCTGGCCACGCTGCCACCCGAGGACCCGGCGACCTACGACATGCTGTGCAAGGCCGATAGCCTGGGCGTCTTCCAGGTCGAAAGCCGGGCGCAGATGAACTTTCTGCCGCGGATGCGGCCGCGCTGCTTCTACGACCTGGTGATCCAGGTGGCGATCATCCGGCCGGGGCCGATCCAGGGCGACATGGTGCATCCGTTCCTGCGGCGGCGGAACGGGCAAGAGATGGTGTCGTTTCCCTCGGACGCCCTGGGCAAGGTTCTGGGCAAGACGCTGGGGGTGCCGCTGTTCCAGGAACAGGCGATGCAGATCGCCATCGTCGGCGCGGGCTTCACGCCCGAGGAAAGCGACCGCCTGCGCCGGTCGCTGGCGACCTTCAAGAAGCACGGCTCGGTCAGCGAGTTCCACGACCGTTTCATCGGCGGGATGCTGGAGCGCGGCCATGACGAGGATTTCGCCCGCCGCTGCTTTGCCCAGATCGAGGGGTTCGGAAGTTATGGTTTTCCCGAAAGCCATGCGGCCAGCTTTGCACTTCTGGTCTATGCCAGCGCCTGGCTGAAGCGGCATCACCCCGGCATCTTCGCCTGCGCCCTCTTGAATGCGCAGCCGATGGGCTTTTATGCCCCGGCGCAGATCGTGCGGGATGCGCGCGAGCATGGGGTGGTGGTGCTGCCGCCCTGCATCAACCGCAGCCGCTGGGACAACATCATGGAAGAGCGCGCCGAGGGGCTGTGCCTGCGGCTGGGGTTACGCCAGGTCCGCGGCATCGCCGAGGAAGAGGCCGACTGGATCGCGGCGGCGCGCGGCAACGGCTATGGCTCGGTCGAAGAGGTCTGGCGGCGGGCGGGGGTGCAGGCGGCAACGGTGACGCGGCTGGCCGAGGCCGATTGCTTTGCCGGGCTGGGGATCGACCGGCGGACGGCGCTCTGGGCCGCGCGGGCGCTGGCGCCGGGGCCGGAACTGCCGCTCTTCGCGGGCGACCTGGACGGCGAGGGGATCGTGGAACCCGCGGTGGTGTTCCGCGCCATGGCCGAGGGCGAGCAGGTGGTCGAGGATTACCTGGCGCTGCGCCTGACGCTGCGGGCGCACCCGGTGGCGCTGCTGCGGCCCTGGCTGACCCCGGCCGCCTGAGGGGGCGACGGAGGGTGAAGCAATTGCGCGGCTGCCGCCGCAAGTCTTTTGGTTGTGGCTGACATCTGCGCGGGATGGCCGATGTCGCCTGACGAGGGGCGCTGCCCCTCGAGCTCCCCGGAGTATTTGTCAAAAAGCAAGACCAGGCGCGCCGGTCTCCTGCGGCTTGCTCTTTTCCAAATACTCCCGCCGGAGGCTCTGCCACACCGACCACCGGCACAGGCCCCGACCATCGGGTCCGTGGCAACGCCGCCGAGCGGGGGCTCGATGCCCCCCGAGGCGGCTCTGCCTCACCCGCCGTTGCGCAGGGCCTCCAGGATGTCGGGGCTGGGGTAGCCGTCGGGCACGTCGCCCCGCGCCTTTTGCCAGGTCTTGACGGCGGCGATGGTCTTCGGCCCGACCCGCCCGTCCACTCCGCCGGTATCCAGGCCGCGGGCGACCAGCAGGGATTGCAGTTCGCGCCGTTCCTCCAGCGTCAGCGCGCGCCAGTGGCGGGGCCACGGGGCGGCGACAGGGGGACCGCCGCGCAGGCGGTCGGACAGGTGGCCGATGCCGATCACATAGGCGTCGGCCAGGTTGTATTTCTCGATCACCTGGAAATTCGGGAAGATCAGGAAGGCGGGGCCGGTATGGCCGGCGGGCAGAAGGATGGAGGCCTCCGGCCCCTCGGGCAGGCCTCCGCCGGCCATCTGCCGCACACCCAAGGCCTGCCAGTCGGCCACGGGTTTCTTCACCCTCTCGGTCGTCTGGTCGTAGTCGAAGCCTGCGGGCAGGACCACTTCCAGCCCCCAGGGTTGGCCCTTGGTCCAGCCCCAGTGGCGCAGATAGTTGGCGGTCGAGGCCAGCGCGTCGGTGGGATCGTCGGACCAGATGTCATGCCGGCCGTCGCCGTCGAAATCGACCGCGAACTCCGTCCAGCTGGAGGGCATGAACTGGGTGTGTCCCATGGCCCCGGCCCAGCTGCCCCTGAGATCCTCACGCCGGGCGTGCCGCAGGGTCAGGATCTTCAGCGCCAGCACCAGCTGGTCCTCGAAGAAGGCCGCCCGCCTGCCGTCATAGGCCAGCGTGGCCAGGGCGCTGACGGTGTCGGTATCGCCCCGGTAGGTGCCATAAGCCGATTCGAGGCCCCAGATCGCGGCGACCACTTCCTTTTCCACACCGTATTCGGCCTCGATCCGGTCCAGCAACGCGGCATTCGCGGCCAGGGCCTTGCGGCCCAGGGCCACGCGATCGTCCGAGACGGCGACATCCAGGTAGTCCCAGATCGTCTTGGTGAATTCGGATTGCCGGCGGTCGCGCTCCACCACCTCCGGCAGGTAAAGTGCCGTGCGCATTTCCCGGTCGTAGACCGCGGCCGGAACGCCCGCCTCCAGTGCCCTGGTGCGGAAGTCTTGCACCCAGTCGCGGAAGCCCGCCTCCGATCCGTCCTCGCGGCCCTGCGCCATGGGGGTGCCCTCCGGGTCTTCGATGGTTTGCGCCGGAGCCGGGGTGGCGGCCAGCACAAGGACCAGCACCAGCCGGATCATCGCCGTTTCCGCACCACGCGGCGGCGGGTGCCGGCCTTGTCGGCCCGCGCCGCGCCGCGCCGCGGCGGCTTGCCCCGCGCGGGCCGCCCGCCGGGCAACGCCCGCTCCTCGATCTCGAGCAGTTCCAGGATCAGGCCGCCGGTCATCGGCACGGCCTCGCGCAGGCGCACCGTGACGCGGGCGCCGATGCCGATGGTCAGGCCGGTATCCGCCCCCATCAGAGTCTGGGCGTCGGGGTCGTAGTGAAAGAACTCGCGCCCCACATCGCGGATCGGGACCAGGCCGTCGGCGCCGCTTTCGTCCAGCCGGACGAACAGGCCGAACCGCTGCACGCCCGAGACCCGCCCGGTGAAGGTGGCCCCCACCCGGTCCGACAGCCAGGCCGCCAGGTAGC
>JAGPCN010000053.1 GCA_018058035.1 Fuscovulum sp. | reverse complement strand
TGCCTTCCATGGCGTGTCCCTTCGTGACGGAAATTCTGCTGGCCGCATTATGCGGCAAGGCCCCGGCGGACATTAGGGCCAGACCAGGCGCCCGACTAGCGCCAGATCACTTGCCGTAATAGTCGCGATACCAGGCGACAAAGCGGCGCATGCCGTCGCGGATATCGGTCTTGGGTGCATAGCCGGTCAGTCGCTGCAACAGGCCGGCATCGGCCCAGGTCGCGGGCACGTCGCCCTTCTGCATCTCCATGTAGTTGCGGATCGCGCGTTTCCCCAGCACCTCTTCGATGGCATCGACGAAATCGGTCAGCTTGACCGAGGTCGAGTTGCCGATGTTGACGATGCGGAAGGGCGCGTCCTTGGACAGGCTGTCGCCTTCGGGGATCGCCTCGCCCGGGGCGGGGCGCACCGGGGCCACGTCGATCAGAAGGCGGATCGCCTCGACCAGGTCGTCGACGCAGGTAAAGTCGCGCCACATCTCGCCGTGGTTGTAGATGTCGATGGGCCGGTCGTTCAGGATCGCATCGACGAACTTGAAATAGGCCAGGTCGGGCCGCCCCCAGGTACCGTAGACGGTGAAGAAGCGGAACATCGTCGTCGGCAGGTTCCACAGGTGGGCATAGGCGTGGCCCATCGCCTCGGTCGCCTTCTTGGTCGCGGCATAGATCGTCAGCTGGCCATCGGCCTTGTCGGTCTCGCGGAAGGGCAGGCTGTCGTTCGCGCCGTAGATCGAGCTGGTCGAGGCCATCAGCAGGTGCTGCACCTGGTGTCGGCGGGCGGCCTCCATCACGTTGAAGGTGCCGACCACGTTCGACTGCACGTATGAGGCCGGGTTTTCCAAGGAGTAGCGCACGCCGGCCTGGGCCGCGAGGTGGATGATGACCTGCGGCCGGAAGGTGTCGATGGCGGCATCCAGGGCGGCGGTGTCCTCGAGCATCGCCTCGGTCGCGGCGAAGTCGGGCGACTGCAGCAGCCGCGCGTGGCGGGCGCGCTTCAGCCCGACGTCGTAGTAGTCGGTCATCCCGTCATAGCCCGCGACCTGCCAACCGTGGCGCAACAGCGTCTCGGCCAGGTGAAAGCCGATGAAGCCGGCGGTTCCGGTGATGAAAGCCCTGCGCATGGCGCCCCCCTTGCTGCGGGCGGACGATGCGGCGCCCGGACGCCGGGGTCAAGCATCGGCCGCACTGGGAAAAATCGGAAGATGTTGAAGGAAATCCCTTGGGCCGGCCAAGCCGAGACAACGATTCCTTAAACAGCCGCCCGCTATCAAGTGCCTTGTCGGCCCCTGTCCGCCCCCTTTGGCGGCCCTGGTCCGGCAGTTTTCGTCCGCTGCAGCCGGGGGACCCAGAGGAAGATGACCGCACCGCTTGAATTCGCCTTGCCGGAAAGGCTTTCCGTGACCGAGGAGAATGCCCTTCTCCCCTTCCTGCGCGCCAATCCCGAGGCGCCGGTCGATGTCTCGACCGCGCGGCTGCGCCGGATCGACACGCCGCTGGTCCAGGTGCTGCTGGCCGCCGCCGCCGATCGGCGTGCGCGCGGCGTTCCGTTCCGGCTGACCGGGGTTTCCCCCGACCAGGCCGCCCAGCTTTCCGCCCTCGGGGTGACCGACGCCCTGCTCAACATTCAGGTGGCCGCATGACGATCAAGGTGCTTGCAATCGACGACAGCCGCACGATCCGAAATCTCGTGCGCAAGGCGATGGAAGAGGCCGGGTTCGACTGCGAAACCGCCGACGACGGCGTGCAGGGCATCGAACGCTTTGCCGAGGTGGCGCCCGACGTGGTCATCACCGACATCAACATGCCGCGGATGGACGGCTTCGGCGTGATCGACGCGATCCGCGGCGGCAGCGCCAACCGCAGCGTGCCGATCCTGGTGCTGACCACCGAGTCGGCCGAGGAACTGAAGGCCCGCGCCCGCCGCGCCGGGGCCACCGGCTGGATCGTCAAGCCGTTCGAGGATACCGCCATCGTGTCGGTCGTCCGCCGGGTGACGGGGGCGCGGGGCTGACATGGCAAGCTTGAATTCCATCCGCGACACGTTCTTCGAGGAGTGCGAGGAACTGCTCGAGGCCCTCGCCGAGGGCCTGGCCCTGATGGCCGAAGGCGAACACGACGGCGAGACGGTGAATGCCGTCTTCCGCGCCGTCCATTCGATCAAGGGCGGCGCCGGGGCTTTTGCGCTGAACGCGCTGGTGGCCTTTGCGCATCGGTTCGAAACCGTGCTGGACGGGCTGCGCTCGGACCGGATCGAGCTGACGGCCGAGGTGATGCACACGCTCTTGCGCTCGGCCGACCATCTGGCCGACCAGGTCGAGGCCGCGCGCGACGGCACCGACATCGACCCCGAGGCGACGGCGGGCTTCCTGGCCAACCTGGACGCGCTGCTGGGCGAACCCGCCCCGGCCGAACCCTCGGCCGACGACGATCCCTGCTTCGGCTTTGCGGCCATGCCGATGGATTTCTCGGCCGAGTTGCCCGGGCTGGCCGACCTGCCCGACCTTGCCGCCCCCGAGGCGGCGCCCACCGGCACCGCCTATGTCATCCGGTTCCGCCCGCATGCCTCGCTTTATGCCAACGGCCACGACCCAGCGCTGATCTTCTCGGCGCTGGCCGATCTTGGCCCGCTGGAGACCACGCTGGACACCGGCGGCCTGCCCGACTGGGCCGCCTTCGACCCGGCCGGCAGCTACCTGGGCTGGACCATCCGCCTGACCAGCACCGAACCCGAGACCGTGCTGCACGAGGTCTTCGAATTCGTCGAAGGTCATTGCATGCTGGAGATCCTGCCCGAAGCGCCCGCCGGCCTCGCCGCCGATCCGGCGCCCACCGATCCGGCCCCGGCCGCCCTTGCCGAGGCGATCCCCCCGGCTTCGGCCTTGCCCGACCCGCAGCCCGAACCCGTCGCCGCGCCTTCGGCACTGGCCGAGCCGGCGCCCCGGCCCGCCGAACCGCGCCCGCGCCGCGAACCCCGCACCGCCGAGGAAGACGGCGGCAACGGCGGCCCGAAACCCACCCTCCGCGTCGATCTGGAACGGGTCGACCGCCTGATCAACGCGGTCGGCGAACTGATCATCAACCAGGCCATGATCGAGCAGAGCCTGTCGATCCACCACCTGCCCCCCGACGCCGAGGTCATCACCCACGTCGAGGATTACCGCCTTCTGGCCCGCGACATCCAGGAAGCGGTGATGGCGATCCGCGCCCAGCCGGTGAAGCCGCTGTTCCAGCGGATGAGCCGGATCGTGCGCGAGGCCGCCGACGCCACCGGCAAGCAGGCCCGCCTGGTCACCGCCGGAGAGGCGACCGAGGTCGACAAGACCGTGATCGAACGCCTGGCCGACCCGCTGACCCACATGATCCGCAACGCGGTCGACCACGGGCTGGAAAGCCGCGACCGCCGTCTGGCCGCCGGCAAGGACCCCGAAGGCACGATCCGGCTGTCGGCCGCACACCGCTCGGGCAGCGTCATCATCACCGTGCGCGATGACGGCGCCGGGCTGAACCGCGCCAAAATCCGCGAAAAGGCCGTGACAAAGGGCCTGATCCCGGCCGAGGCCGAACTGACCGAGGCCGAGATCGACAACCTGTTGTTCATGCCCGGCTTCTCGACCGCCGACCAGGTGTCGAACCTGTCGGGCCGCGGCGTCGGGCTGGACGTGGTCAAGAACGCGGTGACCGCGCTTGGCGGGCGGGTTTCGATCGCCTCGACCCCCGGCGAGGGCACCGAGTTCACCATCTCGCTGCCGCTGACGCTGGCGGTGATGGACGGCATGGTGATCTCGGTCGCAGGCCAGACCATGGTGGTGCCGATCACCTCGGTGATCGAGACCATCCGCCCCGGCCCCGCCGACCTGCACAACCTGGGCACCAGCGAGCAGCTGCTATCGATCCGCGGCCGATTCATCCCGATGATCGACGTCGCCTCAAGCCTGGGCTTCCCCGAGCGCGACAATGACCAGGCGCCGCTGCTGCTTCTGGTCGAGACCGAGAACCAGACCCAATGCGCGCTGGTGGTCGATGCCGTGCACGACCAGCGCCAGGTGGTGATCAAGGGCCTGGAATCGAACTACGGCGCGATCCCCGGTGTCTCGGCCGCCACCGTGCTGGGCGACGGCCAGATCGCGCTGATCCTCGATGCCGACGCGCTGACCTCGAACCGCCCCCCGGCCGCGCCGCGCGCGGCCGCCGCCGCCTGACCGAAACGCCAGACACAGGAACCCATGATGCAAGCCTCTGAAACCCGGACGCCCGCGGATGCCGAGTTCGTCACCTTCCAGGCCGGCGGACAAAGCTTCTCGCTCGACATCACCCATGTGCGCGAAATCCGCCGCTGGACGGCGGTGACGCCGCTGCCGCACGCCCCGAAAGAGGTGCTCGGCGTGATGAACCTGCGCGGCTCGGTGATCCCGATCTACGACCTGTCGGCGCGGTTCGGCCTGGGGCCGACCGCCGAAAGCCCGCGCAACGTCGTGGTCGTCGCGATGATCGAGAACCAGACCGTCGGCCTACTGGTCGAGGCGGTGTCCGAGATCCTCTCGGTCGGCCGCGAGCGCATCCAGGACACGCCCGACATCCGCTCGGAGACGACCAAGCAAAGCATCACCGGCGTGATCCCGATCGAAGAGGGCATGACCCGGGTGATCGACCTGTCGGCCGTGATCCAGACCCCGGCGCGGGCCGTCGCCTGATGTCCTCCGGCCCCGCCATCGCGATTGCGCCCGCCCCGGTGGCCGCCGGCCGCGGCGACGTGCCCTTTACCGACCACGACTTTGCCCGCATCGCGGCCTTTGCCCACCGCGAATTCGGCCTGCACCTGCAGTCCTCGAAGAAGGAGCTGGTCTACTCCCGCCTGGTCAAGCGGCTGCGCGCCCTGGGGCTAGAGGACTTCGACAGCTATTGCACCAGGCTGGAGACCGACGCCGAAGGGCAGGAGCGCGACGCCGTCGTCACCGCCCTGACCACCAACGTCACCCATTTCTTCCGCGAGGGGCACCACTTCGACCTGCTGGCCAACCTGGTGGTCAAGCCGAACCTGGCCGCCTTGCGGTCCGGGCGGCGGCTGCGGATCTGGTCGGCCGGCTGCTCGGCGGGGATGGAGCCGTTCTCGATCGCGATGACGCTGCTCGACACCCTGCCCGAGGCCGACCGGCTGAACATCCGCATCCTGGCCACCGACATCGACCCCGCCATCCTGGCCCGCGCCCGCGAAGGCCGGTTCTCGGCCGAGGACCTGCGCCCGGTCCCCGAGAAGCTGCGCCAGCAGTTCACCACCGCCGAACCCGACGGCCATCTGCGCATCCTGCCCCGGATCACCCAGATGGTGCGCTTTGCCGAATTGAACCTGATGCGCGACTGGCCCCTGCGCGGCCCCTTCGACGCGATCTTCTGCCGCAACGTGGCGATCTATTTCGACAAGCCCACCCAGGCCCGGCTGTGGCAGCGCTTTGCCCAGCTGCTGGCGCCCGACGGGCTGCTGTGCATCGGCCATTCCGAACGCCTCAGCGGCCCGGCCGAGGCCAGCTTCGCCTCGGTCGGCGTCACCTCCTACCGCAAGACCGGCCGTACGCCGGGTTGAACCGTCAAGAAAGGACACCCCATGAGCCTCAAGGATTCGCTGCGCGTGATGGTGGTCGACGACATGTCGGTCAGCCGCGCGCTGATCTCGCAGTCGCTGGAGGAAATCGGGATCAAGCATGTAGCGACCGAATCCGACAGCAAGGCCGCACTTGGCAAGCTGGCCTCGAACCCGGTGCACCTGGTGATCTCGGACATGAACATGCCGGGCCTCTCGGGGCTGGATCTGCTGGGCGCGCTGCGCCAGGGCCGGGCGACGCAGCGCATCGGCTTCATCCTGATCACCGGCACGCCGACGCCGGAAATCCTGCAGAAGGGCCAGCAGCTGGGGCTGAACAACCTGATCCGCAAGCCCTTTACCACGGCCACCGTCAAGGCCAGCATCGAACGCGTGGTGGGGCCGCTGTGACCAGGGAGACGCCCCTTCCGGCTTCGCCTCCGCTGGACGAGCTGCTGCGCCGCACCGCGGCCGAGATCCGGCAATGCCGCGCCGTCGTCGTGCGCCTGGAGGATGCCGTGCATGCCCTGGTGGAAAGCGCCGGGCCGCGGGCCGCAACCGGGCCGCTGGCAGAATTGCAGGCGATCGACCTCTTGGACCAGCGGCTGAACGATCTGGCGCTGTGGACCGAGACGCTGGCCGGCGCGACCGCCGGCTGCCGGCCCGACCACCCGCCGCATTCGCTGGGCGAGGGTCTGCTCTTGGCCGAGATGCGCCGCGCGCTGGCGGGCATCGGTGCCGTCCCCTCGGCCGCGGGCGGCCATACCGAGGTGTTCTGACCCCCTGCCCGGCCGCCCAACCGGGCCCGGGCACCGTTAACCGAACGGAAGGCCGATGTCCCGCAAGATGGCTGCACGGCGCGGCGCCCGGTCCGGAAACGAAGATGCGACGCGACCGCCGATACGACGCTCAAGAGGACAGGTCACGATGACCAAGATCTCCCTTCCGATCCGGCTCAAGATCCCGGCTGTGGTGATCGGGCTTTGCCTGCTGGTTGCGGCCGTCACCCAGACGCTGGCCTATATTACGTTGCGCGACATGGCCCTGAGTGATGCGCAAGAGACCCTGTCCTGGATTGCCGATTCCGAACAGCGTACGGTCCAGGACTGGGTCGACGAGGCATCCTCCACCGCGATCTCGGTCGCGGCGAACGGCTCGGTCGCCAAGGCGGTGGGGCAGCTGCGCTCGGCCCTGCTGGAGCTGGGCGAGACGCCGCTGGACAGCTTGCGCGACATCTACATCACCCGCAACCCGAACCCCGCGGGCCAGCGTGCCAAGCTGATCAAGCCCGAAGAGCGCGGCGGCTACCACTTTCGCCACGCCAGCCTGCAGACCTATTTCGAGACGGTGGTCTCCGAATCCGGCCTCTACGACGCTTTCCTGATCTCGGTCGAAGGCGATGTGCTCTATTCCTACGCGAAAGAAGACGATTTCGCCACGAACCTGCTGACCGGGCCCTATGCGGGCACGGGCCTGGGCCAGGTCTTCTCGCAGGCCCTGGCCGCCGGGGAGGGCGGCACCGCCTTTTCCGACCTGCTGCCCTACGCCCCTTCGGCCGGAGCGCCCGCGATGTTCGTCGCGACGCCGATCCAGGACGCCTACGACAATACGGCCGGTGTGCTGGCCCTGCAGATCCCGGCCGACCAACTGGCCCGGATCATGCAAGGGGCCGCCCGGATGGGCGAGAATGGCCAGGCCTACCTGATCGGCCCGGACGGCACCGCGCGCAGCGACCTGCCGTTGTCCGGCAAGACCGTGGGCGATGCGCTGCCCCCCCTGCCCCATACCGAGGCCGCCGCCTTCGCGACCGATACGATCCTTGCGGACACCGCGCTGCAATCCGGCACCAGCGGCTTTGCCACCATCCGCCCTATCCACCTGCACGGGCTGGACTGGCGGCTGGCCGTCGAATCCGCCAAGACCGACGCAACCGCCGCGGTCGCCGAATTCTTCCGCAAGATGCTGATCTTTGGCGCCGTGGTGATGGCCCTGGTCACCGGCATCGGGTTGTGGCTGGCGGCCTCGATCACCCGCCCCGTCGCCCGCCTGTCGCAGGCGCTGGCGCTGATCGGCGGCGGCGAACTGACGATGCGCGTCTCAGACACCCACCGCACGGATGAAGTGGGCACGATGGCGCGCGCGCTTGACGCGATGCGCGAACGGCTGTCCGACAACCAGGCCCGCGAAGAGGCCGCCACGGCCGCCCGGAGCGCGCGCGACCGCGCGGTCGAGACGCTGCGCGAGGCGCTGACCGGCCTGTCCGATGGCGACCTGTCGCGCCGCATCGACGAGGATTTCCCGCCCGAACTGGACCGCCTGCGCGAGGATTTCAACCGCGCCGTCGCCCAGATCGCCGATACCGTGACCGAGGTCGTCTCGGCCTCGGCCAGCATCCGCATCTCGGCCGATGGCCTGGGCACCTCGGCCGCCGAACTGTCGCGCCGGACCGAGACGCAGGCCGCCACGCTGGAGCAGACCGCCGCCGCGCTGGACGAGCTGACCGCCAGCGTCCGCGGCGCCGCCGACAAGGCGCGCAACATCGAAGGCATCGTGCAGTCCGCCCGCACCGAAGCCGACCAGAGCGCCGAGATCGTGCGCGCCGCCGTTGCCGCCATGACCGAGATAGAGGCCTCTGCCAATGCCATCACCCAGATCATCGGCGTCATCGACGACATTGCCTTCCAGACCAACCTTCTGGCGCTGAACGCCGGCGTCGAAGCCGCGCGCGCCGGCGAGGCCGGCAAGGGCTTTGCCGTGGTCGCCTCGGAAGTACGCTCGCTGGCGCAGCGGTCGTCCGCGGCCGCGCGCGAGATCAAGGCCCTGATCGCCACCTCGGGCCAGCAGGTCGAGATCGGTGTGGCGCGCGTGGACGAGGCCGGCAATTCCCTGACGCGCATCGTCGAACGGGTGCAAGAGATCTCGGGCCTGATGAGCGGCATCGCCGGAGCCGCGGCCGAACAGGCCAGCGGGCTGGACGAGATCAACACCGGCGTCATGCAGTTGGACAAGGTGACTCAACAGAACGCCGCCATGGCCGGCGAGGCCGAGACCGGCGGCCTTGCCATGGCCAGCAGCGCGGGCCATCTGCAGGGCCTCGTCGCGCGCTTCCGCCTTTCCGGGAACCGCGCGCCCAACCGGGCTGCGCGTACCGTAGCCCCTCCGCCCCAGCCGGCGTCTTCCCGAGCAGCCGCGCCCCGGCCGGCTGCCGCAGCCGCAGTCTTGGCGGTTCCGGTTGCGGTGCCGGGCAATCTCGCCACCTCCCTGTCGCAATGGGAAGACTTCTGACCCTGGCCGGACCGGCCCCTGACCGAAGGCATCTGCCATGACACCGATCCCGACCGTGATCGTCACCTCCAGCCCGCTGACCCTGGCGCGGCTGCACCGGGAGTTTGCCTCCGAGCCGGGCATCGCGATCGCGGGCCATGCCAGCGACCTGTCGGGCGCCTATGTTCTGGTCGAGCAGAAGGAGCCGAAGCTGGTCGTGCTGGGTCCGGAACTGGCACGCCATCCCGATTTCGGCGGCATCCTGGCGATGTTCCGCGTCATGGGCATCACCTGGATGCGCATCGCCAGCGAACCGCCGCCTCCCGACCCGGTCGGCCGCGCCCCGGCGCTGGACACCAGCCTGCCCGCGGCCGGAATGATGGCACAGATCCGCACGGCCCTGTCCCGCCCCGCGGCCGAGACGGCCGCCGCCGCCCGCCCTGCCGTAGCCCCGGTGCCCGCCTCTGGCCGCTGGCGCCCCGACCGCATCGTGCTGATCGGCTCTTCGACCGGCGGCATCGACGCGCTTCTGCGCGTCCTGTCGGTCTTTCCGGCCGATTGCCCACCCACCGCCATCGTGCAGCACACCGGCCAGGCCTTTTCCGACAGCCTGATCCGCCTGCTCGACCGTTGCTGCGCGGCCTCGGTCGTGCCGGCACAGACCGGCCTGCGGATGGCGCCCGGCACCATCGTCGTCGGCGCCGGTTGCCGCGGCCACCTTCGGCTGAGCGCCGGAAAGCCGCCGCTGACCCGCGTCGACCCCGGCGACCCGGTCTCGGGCCACCTGCCCTCGGTCGATGAGCTGTTCCGATCGGCCACCGGACTTGGCCGCTCGGTCGTGGCGGCCCTGCTGACCGGCATGGGCCGCGATGGCGCACAGGGCCTTCTGGAACTGCGCCGCGCCGGTGCCCAGACCCTGGCCCAGGACGAGGCGACCTCGGTCGTCTATGGCATGCCGCGCGCCGCCTGGGAGATCGGGGCCGCCCAGGCGCAGCTGCCGCTGGACCGGATCGGCGCCGAACTGCTGGCCCGCTGCGCCGACCGCAACGCCGAGGTGACGGGCCGATGATCCAACGGCAAGACCATGTCACCCAGGTCGTGCAGGGCGAATTCCGCGTCTCCAGCGACCCGCATGAGACGCTCTCGACCATCCTCGGCTCTTGCGTCGCCGCCTGCATCTGGGATCCCGAGGCCGGGATCGGCGGGATGAACCACTTCCTGCTGGCGCAATCCCACGGCACTACCCAGGTGCGCGAGAACCGCTATGGCGTTCACGCGATGGAGATGCTGATCAACGGCCTTCTGCGCGCCGGCGCGCGGCGCGACCGGCTGCGCGCCAAGCTGTTCGGCGGCGCCAAGATCGCCACCAACCTGCGCGACATCGGTGCCTCGAACGCCGAGTTCGCCCATGGCTTTCTGCGCACCGAAGGCATTCCCTGTCTGGCCGAAAGCCTGGGCGGCACCCAGGCGCGGCGCGTCACCTTTCATCCGGTCACCGGCCGCGCCCGCCAGTTGCTGATCCCCAACGACAGCGTCCACGAGACCCCACCGCGCCCGGTGCCACCGAAACCCGCCACCGCCGCGGCGATCGAACTGTTCTGAACCGCACCGGGCCCCGGGCCGGAATCAGCCCCCGGCAACCACCACGCCGGTGCCCCATTCGGCGCATTTCCGCGCCAGGTCCGGCGGCAGCGGCCGGTCGGTGAACAGCGTCGAGATCTCGGCCAGCGAGGCCAGCCGCGCCGGGGCCGAGCGGTCCAGCTTGGAATGGTCGCAGACCAGGAACACCTTGCGGGCCTGCCGGATGATCGCCTTCGACACCCGCACTTCGGCCAGGTCGAAGTCCAAGAGGTCGCCGTCGCGATCCAGCGCCGAGGCGCCGATCACCGCGCAATCCACCTTGAACTGCTCGAAGAACTGCGTCGTCAGTTCTCCGACCAGGCCGCCATCCGACCGGCGAAGCGCCCCGCCCGCCACCATGATCTCGCAGCCCGGGTTCGAGGCCAGGATGTTGGCGACATTCATGTTGTTGGTGACCACGGTGATGTTGCGATGCGTCAGCAACTCGCGCGCCACCGCCTCGGTCGTGGTGCCGAGGTTCAGGATGATCGAGCAGTTTTCCGGGATCGCCGCCGCGCAGGCCCGGGCGATGGCGGCCTTGGCGCCTTCGTTCATCCGCCGGCGCTGTTCGTAGCCCAGGTTGGTGACCCCGGTGCGCGGCACCGCGCCGCCATGGACGCGGTCAAGGTGCCCCATGTCCGACAGTTCCGTCAGGTCGCGGCGGATGGTCTGCAGCGTGACATCGAAGCGCTGCGCCAAGTCTTCGACGATCACCCGGCCCTGCGCGCGGGCGATTTCCAGGATCTCGCTTTGCCGGAAACTCAGCGCCATGGCGACCGTCCCTCCCCAGGCAGGGTCTTGCGGCCAGTGTCGGGCAAAGTCTGGCACCGATCAAGGTACAGGTCGGGTTGAGTGCGCTCGCGGAAATTCCCGCTGCAGTGCAGCGCGAATTTGTTCGCCTTTGGCATCTCTTCTGTCATCCCTGCGTCGTCACTTGCCTTTTCTGCGCGACCATACTCGCTTCATGTTCGTTTGCAACAAAAACGAATAAAAAGGATTGACCGGCCCAGGATTCCGGTCCAACGTCCTGCCCCGGGGGAGGATCTGCAACGTGACCACGCGGACGCGGCCCGAAACGGTTGACCTGTTCATCATCGGCGGCGGCATCAACGGCTGCGGCATCGCCCGCGATGCGGCGGGGCGCGGGCTGACGGTGACGCTGGCCGAACAGGGCGACCTGGCGCAGGCCACCTCTTCGGCCTCGACCAAGCTGTTCCACGGCGGGCTGCGCTATCTGGAGTATTTCGAGTTCCGCCTGGTGCGCGAGGCGCTGGAGGAACGCGAAACCCTGCTGGTCGCCATGCCGCACATCAGCTGGCCGATGCGCTTCGTGCTGCCGATCAGCCCCGACATGCGGTTCGACAGCGACACGCCGACCTCGCGCCTGTTGTCGCGGGTGATGCCCTGGATGCGCGGTCGCCGCCCGGCCTGGCTGATCCGGCTGGGGCTGTTCCTCTATGACACCATGGGCGGGCGCAAGATCCTGCCCGCCACCCGCGCGCTGGACCTGTCGCGCGATCCGGCGGGCAAGCCGCTGAAACCGGGCTTTGCCCGCGCCTACGAATATTCCGACTGCTGGGTCGAGGACAGCCGCCTGGTCGTGCTGAACGCCCGCGACGCCGAGGCGAAGGGCGCCACCATCCTGACCCGGACCCGCGTGGTCAGCGCGGACCGCAGCGCCGACGGCTGGACGATCACCACCGAAAGCCCCGCCGGCCGGCAGGTCCATCACGCCCGCGCTCTGGTCAATGCCGGCGGCCCCTGGGTCGAGGACGTCATCCGCAACGTCGCGCGCATCAACTCGACCGAGGGCGTGCGGCTGGTGCGCGGCAGCCACATCGTCACCCGCCGGCTGTTCGACCACGACCGCTGCTATTTCTTCCAGGGGTCGGACGGGCGGATCATCTTTGCGATTCCCTACGAGCAGGACTTCACCCTGATCGGCACCACCGATCAGGACCACCAGGGCAAGCCCGGCGAGGCGCGCTGTACGGACGCCGAGCGCAACTACCTGATCGCCTTTGCCAACCGTTATTTCGCCAAGGAAATCAAGGCCGAAGACGTGGTCTGGACCTATTCCGGGGTGCGCCCCCTCTACAATGACGGCGCCAAGTCGGCCACCGCGGCGACGCGCGATTATGTCCTGTCGCTGGACCAGGCCGGGGCGCCTTTGTTGAACGTGTTCGGCGGCAAGATCACCACCTACCGCCGCCTGGCCGAATCCGCGCTGGCGAAACTGTCGCCGTTCTTCCCGGCCGCAAAGGCGCCCTGGACGGCCCGCGCGCCCCTGCCCGGCGGCGATTTCCCGCAAGCCGACGTCGGCCGGCTGACCGCCGATCTGCGCGCCGCCTATCCTTTCCTGGACGCCTATTGGGCCGGCCGGCTGATCCGCGCCTATGGCTCCGAGGCGCCGCAGGTGCTGGGCGCGGCCCGGCAGGCCGCCGACCTGGGCCGCGACTTCGGCGCCACCCTGACCGAGGCCGAGGTGCGTTGGCTGATGGCCCGCGAATACGCCCGCACGGCCGAAGACGTGGTCTGGCGGCGCAGCAAGCTGGGCCTGCGCCTGACGGCCGACCAGATCGCCGCGCTGCAGGCCTGGATGGCGGCGGCCGCGACCGGCAGCGCCGCGGCGGAATGAGGGAGAGGGCATGGCACTGGAACTACAGGGGGTCGGCCGGGTCGTCAGGGGGCAGGTGCACATCCACCCCACAACCCTGACGCTGGAAAAGGGCACGATGAACGTGCTTCTCGGCCCCACGCTGGCGGGCAAGACCAGCCTGATGCGGCTGATGGCGGGGCTGGATGCCCCCAGCCAGGGCCGCATACTGTGGCATGGGCAGGACGTCACCGGCCAGCGCGTGCAGGACCGCAAGGTGGCCATGGTCTACCAGCAGTTCATCAACTACCCCGGCCTGACCGTCTACGACAACATCGCCTCGCCGCTGCGCCTGATGGGCAAGCCGGGGGGCGAGGTTGACCGCGCCGTGCGTGCCACCGCCGAGATGCTGAAGCTGACGCCAATGCTGACCCGCAAACCCCTGGAGCTGTCGGGCGGCCAGCAGCAGCGCTGCGCCCTGGCGCGCGCCCTGGTCAAGGGCGCCGGCCTGGTGTTGCTGGACGAACCGCTGGCCAACCTGGACTACAAGCTGCGCGAAGAGCTGCGCGCCGAAATCCCAAGGATATTCGAGGCTTCCGGCGCGATCTTCGTCTACGCCACGACCGAACCCGAAGAGGCGCTGCTGCTTGGCGGCAATACCGCGACGCTGTGGGAAGGCCGCGTCACCCAGTTCGGCCCCACCCCGCAGGTCTACCGCCAGCCCGCCGATGCCACCACCGCGCGCGTCTTCAGCGACCCGCCGATGAACTTCGTCTCCTGCTTCAAGGACGGCCACCGGCTGAACTTTGGCGGCACCGCCAATGCGCCCGCCGATGGCGCCTTTGCCGCCCTGCCCGACGGCCGCTACCGCGCGGGCTTTCGCGCCAACCACCTGCACCTGAACGCCCATTCCGGCCGCGCGGTGGAATTCCGCTGCACCCTGGGTGTCTCCGAGATCACCGGCTCGGAAACCTTCCTGCACCTGCGCCACGGCGAGGATCGCTGGGTGGCGCTGGTGCATGGCGTGCATGACCTGGCGCCCGGCGCGCAGGTCTCGCTCTGGCTGGACCCCGCGCATGCCTACCTGTTCGATGCCGAGGGCCGGCTGGCCGCCCCCGCCGCCTATGCGGTCGACCTGCGGGGGGCTGCCTGACATGGCCCGGATCACCCTGTCGAACCTGGCCCACAGCTACCTGCCGCAACCGAAGTCCGAAGCGGACTTCGCGCTCAAGGAAATGGACCACGTCTGGGACGATGGCGGCGCCTATGCGCTCTTGGGGTCTTCGGGCTGCGGCAAGACCACGCTTCTGAACATCATCTCGGGGCTGGTGCGGCCCAGCCAGGGGCGCGTCCTGTTCGGCGACCGCGACGTGACCGATGCCCCCACGGCCGAACGCAACATCGCCCAGGTGTTCCAGTTCCCGGTCGTCTACGACACCATGACCGTGCGCGACAACCTGGCCTTTCCGCTGCGCAACCGCGGCATGGCGCCGGCCTACATCGCCGCCCGCGTGCAGGCCATCGCCCAGATGATCGGGATGGAAGACCGGCTGGACCGCAAGGCCCGCGGCCTGACCGCCGACGCCAAGCAGAAGATCAGTCTGGGCCGCGGCATGGTGCGCGAAGACGTCAACGCGATCCTCTTCGACGAGCCACTTACCGTGATCGACCCGCACATGAAGTGGGAACTGCGCACCCAGCTGAAATCGCTGCACCGCGAATTCGGCCATACCATGATCTACGTCACCCACGACCAGACCGAGGCGCTGACCTTCGCCGACAAGGTGGTGGTGATGTATGACGGCCGCGTGGTGCAGATGGGCACGCCCGAAGAGCTGTTCGAGACACCGGCCCATACCTTTGTCGGCTATTTCATCGGCTCTCCGGGGATGAACCTGTTCCCGGCCGAGGTTGCGGGCCGCAGCGCCCGGCTGGCCGGCGGCACGGTGGACCTGGGCGCCGACTACGGCACGCCCAAGGGCCGGGTGCAGGTCGGCATCCGCCCCGAATACTGCCAGCTGACCGACGCGCCCGGCCTGCCCGCCACCATCCTGCGGGTCGAGGACGTGGGCCGCCACCGCCTGATCCGGGCCGAGGCCGCTGGCCAGCCGGTCTCGGTCGTGCTGCCCGAAGGCGTCGCGCTGGAAACCGGCCAGACCAACCTGGCCTTCGCGCCGGGCAAGGTGAACGTCTACGCCGACGACTGGCGCATCATCGGGGGGGCTGCCTGATGGAAAAGACCGTCAACCAGAAGGCCTGGTTCCTGGTGCTGCCGGTGCTGGTGATCGTGGCCTTTTCCGCCGTGATCCCGCTGATGACGGTGGTCAACTATTCGGTCAACGACACCTTCGGGAACAACGAATTCTTCTGGGCGGGGCTGGAATGGTTCGAGGAGATGGTCACCTCGGACCGCCTGCACCAGGCGCTTGGCCGCCAGATCCTGTTTTCGGCGATCATCCTGGCCATCGAGGTGCCGCTTGGCATCTACATCGCGCTGAACATGCCCAAGGGCGGGTTCTGGGCGTCGTTCTGCCTGGTGCTGATGGCGCTGCCCCTGCTGATCCCGTTCAACGTGGTCGGCACGATCTGGCAGATCTTTGGCCGCGTCGACATCGGCCTCTTGGGCCACACGCTGGCCGCGCTTGGCATCGACTACAACTACACCAACGACCCGCTGGACGCCTGGATCACCGTCGTGGTGATGGATGTCTGGCACTGGACCTCGCTGGTGGCGTTGCTGGCCTATGCCGGCCTGCAATCCATCCCGCAGGCCTATTATCAGGCCGCCAAGATCGACCAGGCCAGCCGCTGGGCCGTGTTCCGCCATATCGAGCTGCCGAAGATGAAGGGCGTCCTGCTGATCGCGATCCTGTTGCGGTTCATGGACAGCTTCATGATCTATACCGAGCCCTTCGTCGTCACCGGCGGCGGCCCCGGCAACTCCACCACCTTCCTGTCGATCGACCTGGTCAAGATGGCGGTGGGCCAGTTCGACCTTGGCCCCGCCGCGGCCTTCTCGATCATGTACTTCCTGGTGATCCTGCTGGTGTCCTGGGTCTTCTACACCGTGATGACCAACCTTGACCGGGAGGACGCGAAATGACCCGGATCAAACCCTCCGGGCTGGTCATGGCCCTTTATCTGTTGTTCCTGCTGGTGCCGATCTACTGGCTTGTGAACATGAGCCTGAAGACCAACACCGAGATCACCTCGACATTCACCCTGATCCCCAACGACCTGACGTTGCGCAACTACGCGGTGATCCTGACCGACCCTTCGTGGTACATGGGTTACGTCAACTCCATCATCTATGTCGTTCTGAACACGGTGATTTCCGTCGTCGTGGCACTGCCCGCGGCCTATGCCTTCAGCCGCTACAGCTTCATGGGTGACAAGCACCTGTTCTTCTGGCTGTTGACGAACCGCATGGCCCCGCCCGCGGTCTTCGCCCTGCCGTTCTTCCAGCTTTATTCCAGCGTCGGTCTCTTCGACACCCACATCGCCGTGGCGCTGGCGCATTGCCTCTTCAACGTGCCGCTGGCGGTCTGGATCCTCGAAGGCTTCATGCGCGGCGTGCCGAAGGAAATCGACGAGACCGCCTATATCGACGGCTATTCCTTCCCGCGCTTCTTCGTGAAGATTTTCATGCCGCTGATCGCAAGCGGAATCGGCGTGGTGGCCTTCTTCTGCTTCATGTTCTCCTGGGTGGAACTGCTGCTGTCGCGCACGCTGACCAGCGTAAATGCCAAGCCCATCGCCGCCACCATGACCCGCACCGTCTCGGCCTCCGGCATGGACTGGGGCGTGCTGGCCGCCGCAGGCGTCCTGACCATCGTGCCCGGCGCCCTGGTGATCTACTTCGTCCGCAACTACATCGCCAAGGGCTTTGCCCTGGGAAGGGTGTGATGACCGACACCGCCGCCCGCCGCGCCAACTGGCCGCTGATCTACGTCGCCGCCGCCGCCGTGATGGCCGCCGCCCTGGCATTCCTGCTGCTGTCGGCCCCCCGCAGCGATGGCGCCATCGCCTGGACCGA
>JAGPCN010000291.1 GCA_018058035.1 Fuscovulum sp. | reverse complement strand
CCTCGAACCACTCCAGCCCGACCCAGTGCAGGTCGCCCAGGGTGAAGATGTCGTGGAAGCCGTAGTTGATGACCGCCAGCATCGGCAGCGCCCCCACCACGCCCATAAGCACCAGGGCGGGCAAGAGCAGGAACCAGGCACGGTTGTCGTAGGGGCGCATCGGCCCCACCCGACAGCGAAGCGGCGCCCCTGTCAAGCCGCGCGGCGGCGGCGGGGAATCGCCGATATTCAAGGTATTGAAATGGATCGGTTTTTCCAAGAATGGCCGCAGCCGCCCGATGCGCGCCCGGAACCGGCGCGTTGATTGATCGCCTTTTGCGTGTTACGCAAGGGAAACGTTACCCAAAAGTTGAGTCGCGCCTTTTCCTGCCTGTCGGCCCCTGGCCGGGGGCCATTCCTTTGCGTTTTTCACGAGGCAGGCATGCACGGAGTTTCCCTCCCGTCGCCCAGGCCATCGGCGCCCCCCGCGCGGCGCATCCGTCCGATCATCCTTCACCTGTCCGGCCCGGCATCTTGCCGCGCGCCGGCCGCATGCCGGCCGTCATCGGCAACAACCGCAGCCATTCGGGGGTCCTGACCATGGTGCAACTGTCCTATCCCGGCGTCTATGTGGTCGAGAAATCCAGCGGGGTGAACACCATCACCGGGGTCGCCACCTCGATCGCGGCCTTCTTCGGGCGCACCCAGAAGGGGCCGATCAACCGCGCCATCCGCTGCCTGGGCTATCCGGATTTCCTGCGCAGCTTCGGCGGCGCCCACCCCGAAAGCGAGATCGGCGCCGCGGTCAAGCTGTTCTTCGACAACGGCGGGACGGATTGCTATGTCGTGCGGCTGGCCGGCGCCGGGTCGCAGGCCGCCGGGGTGGATCTGCGCAACTGGGCCAATGCCCATGTCCTGACGGCCACGGCCAAGATGGCGGGGGTCTGGGGCAACGGGCTGCGGCTGGAGATCAGCTACGCCACGCCGACCCCGGGCGAGACCTTCAACCTGACCGTCTCGCAGGTCGAGGGCGGGCGCGAGGTGGCGCGCGAGGTCCACGCCAACCTGTCGATGGACCCGACCAACGCCCGCTTTGCGCCGTCCTTCGTGACGCAGGGATCGGCGCTGATCGACCTGGCTGCGGGGGCGGGCTTCAACCCCGCCGCCCCGGCGCATGCCGGCTTTTCCGAGGCTCGCCGGCCGCTGGGCACCAACCTGGTGCAGTTGCGCGCCAGCCTGGGCGGGCTGATCGGCTTTGGCAACCCGACCGGAGCCCGGCGGTTCGAGATCTCGGTCAACGGGTCGGCCTTTGTCCAGGTGAACCTGGGCACCTGGAACGTCAACGATGCCGGCATCGCCACCATCATCGACCTGGAAACCCAGCTGCGCGACCGCATCAACGACGCGCTTGGCACGCTGGTGCCGGCGCAGACGGTGTCGGTGTCGGTGGCGGCCTCGGCCGATGTCGGAGGCCAGCGCTTCTTGCGGATCACCGCGACCAGCGGCAACACCGCCAGTGTCCACATCCGCCGCGCCGCCTCCGAGGATATCGCCGCCGGGCTGATGGCCGGGGTCGACAACGGCGGGGTCGAGATCGCCCGCCTGGCCGAGGCGCGGCCCGCGCCCACCGGGTCGGTCTATCGCATCGACGACGGGGCAGGGGCGCTGACCCAGCTGAACGCCTGGACCGGGCTGACTCAGGCGGCGCTGACCCAGATCACCATCGGGTCCGAGGCGCCGATCGCGCTGAACGCCGCGCCGAACAACCTGCAGACCACCGCCGCCGCCGACCGGATGTTCCGCGATGCCCTGGGCGCCACCAGCCCGAACGGCAACAACGACGGGGTGCGCGAAAAGCTGCGGATCGTGGCGCAGGCGGTGTCGAACGCGCCGGGCAGCCGCTACCGGGCCGAGGTCTGGGGCCACTACCTGGCGATCCTGGCCAAGGACGGCACCTTCAACGAAATCCCAGCCACGGTCACCTATGCCGGGGCGGGCGGGGCGACGGTGAACCCCGCGCTGGTGCGCAACACCCGCCAGATCCCGCTGGGCCCGAACGGCACCAGCCCCTTTGCGATGGTGGGGCCGTTGCAGCACGGCGCCGATGGCGGCGCCCCCGGTTTCCCCGACTATGTCGGCAACCCGGTCGCCAAGACCGGCTTTCACGCGCTGGACCGGGTCGACCTGTTCAACCTGATGATCCTGCCCGCCGATACCGCGCTGACCGATGCGGCGCGGCGCCAGCTTTGGGGGCCGGCCTCGATCTATGCGCTGGCGCGGCGGGCCTTCCTCTTGATCGACGCGCCCGATGGCTGGACCGATGCCGCGGGCCTGCCGGCGGTGGTACAGAACACCGATGACGTGAACGCCCTGCGGTCCACCGTGGTCAAGGATCACTCGGCGGTGTTCTATCCGCGGCTTCTGTGGAACGACGGCGGCGTGCTGCGCACGGTGGGGTCGGCCGGGGCGGTGGCGGGCCTGATGGCGCGCATCGACGCGGCCCGCGGCGTCTGGAAGGCCCCCGCCGGCACCGAGGCCGACCTGCGCGGCATCTCTGGCCTGGCGGTCAAGCTGACCGACCTGGAAAACGGCGTGCTGAACAAGCTGGGGGTGAACTGCGCGCGGTCCTTCATCTCGGGCCATGTGAACTGGGGCGCGCGCACGATGGACGGCGCCGACGACCTGGGGTCCGAGTGGAAGTACATCCCGATCCGGCGGCTGGCGCTGATGATCGAGGAATCGCTTTTCCGCGGCACGCAATGGGTGGTGTTCGAGCCGAACGACGAACCGCTCTGGGCCAGGATCCGGCTGAACGTCGGCGTGTTCATGAACGGGCTGTTCCGCCAGGGCGCCTTCCAGGGCGCCAGCCGGTCCGAAGCCTTCTACGTCAAGTGCGACGCCGAGACCACGACCCAGGCCGACCGCAACCTGGGCATCGTGAACATCGAGGTCGGCTTTGCGCCGCTGAAGCCGGCCGAGTTCGTCGTCATCACCATCCAGCAGATCGCGGGCGACCTGTCCTGATCTTTCCGCGCCGGTCCGGCGGACCGGAGACCATGGGCTTGCAGAGAGGATTTCCGAGATGGCGAAGGGTTTCGTGACCAATGCCCACCGAGTGGACCCCTACAAGGCGTTCAAGTTCAGGGTGTTGTGGGACCAGAAGGTGGTGATGGGCGTCTCCAAGGTCAGCGCGCTGAAGCGCACGACCGAAGTGGTCAGCCACCGCAACGGCGGCGACAATTCCTCGGACAGCAAGTCGCCGGGCCGCACCACCTACGAGGCCGTGACGATGGAGCGCGGCATCACCCACGACCGCGAGTTCGAGGCCTGGGCGAACAAGGTCCACCCGACCGCGGGCGACGCCTCGATGGACCTGGTGGGCTACAAGAAAAGCCTCACGCTCGAATTGCTGAACGAACGCGGCCATGTGGCGATGCGCTATGCGCTGTACAACTGCTGGGTCAGCGAATTCACCACGATGCCCGACCTGGACGCCAATGCCAATGCGGTGGCGATCGAGTCGATCAAGATCGAGATGGAGGGCTGGGAGCGCGACGTCGAGACCAAGGAGCCTGACGAGGCCAGCCCGGTTCCGGCGGCCTGATCCGGCAGGGGAAAGGAGGGCCAGTCATGTCGGCGCGGCCAGACCTGACCATCCTGCCCGGCGGGGCCACGGCACCGCTGCGGTTCCGCGCCCTGGGGCGTCCGGCCGACCTTGACCTGGCGCTGGCGGGGCCGGACCGGCCGGGCGCGGTGACGGCGGTGCTGGCCGCCTGTGCCGACCCCCCCCACCCGGCGGCGGCGATCTGGGCACTGACGCTGGCGGCGCGGATCGGCGGGCTGCTGGCGGTGTGGTCGGGCAGCACCGGCGCCGCGGCGCTGGACCTGGCGCTGCGCTGCGCCGCGCCGGGCTGCGGCGCCGCGTTGGAGGTCGACCTGCCGGTCGAGGCGCTGATGGAACTGGCCCGCGAGGCCGAGGACGAGGCCCGCTTGCAGGTCGGCGCGCGGACCCTGCGCCGCCCGACCGGCGCCGACCAGCGGCGCTGGCAGGCCGAAGCGCCCGCCGACCCCGAGGCCGCGATCCTGCAAGCCCTGCTGGTGCGCGGCACCGCCCCCGCCGACCCGGCCGAACGGGCGGCACTGGCCGACGACCTGGCCGGGTTCGACCCGCTGTCGTGCTTTGCGGTGACGCTGACCTGCCCCGATTGCGGCGCCGAGGCGACCCTGCCGGTCGACCTGGAAGCCGAGCTTCTGGCCCGGCTGGCGCGGGTTCAGGACGCGCTTTTCGCCGAGGTCGACATCCTGGCCCGCCGCTATGGATGGAGCGACCGGGTAATCCTGTCGATGCCGGCAGCTCGCCGGGCGCGCTATCTGCGGCTGGCCCGCGCCGAGGAGGGCTGGGGATGAACTACCTGGCGCGCCTTGCCCGGCAGACCGGCCTGGCCCCGCCGCCTGCGGTGCCGGCGCCCGAGGTGCCGCAGGGCTGGGCGGTGATCGAAGAGGTGATCGAGGCCGCGCCGCCGTCTGGGCAGCCGCAGGCGCCGAAAGCCGTCGCGCTTGCGCCCATGGAGCGGGTCGTCCCGCCGCCGCCCACCCTTCCCGAAGAACGGATATTTGTGTCGACAGACCGCCCGCCGCCGGCCCCCGCCGCCCCGGCGCCGCCACTGCCGCCGCCCGCCGCCACCGCTGTCCGGACGCCCGCGGCCCCCCCCGATGCGCCGCGCTCGCCGGTCGCGCCCGTTCCGCCCCCCGAAACCCCGCGCGAGGTCCGGTTGCGCCAGGTGCTGGAATGGGTGGCGCAGAACGACCGCCCGACGATGACCGAGACCCCCGCCGCGGCCCCGCTGGCCCCTCTGGCCCCGCCCGCCGCCTTGCCGACCGCCCCGCCGCCCGCGATCGCGGAACTGGAAATCGCGCCGCCCGCGCC
>JAGPCN010000290.1 GCA_018058035.1 Fuscovulum sp. | reverse complement strand
CGGGTCTGGTGCGGCTATGCCTGCCCGCAGACGGTGTGGACCGACCTTTTCATCCTGGTCGAACGCTGGGTCGAGGGCGACCGCAACGCCCGCATCCGCCTGCACCGGCAGAAGTGGGACGGCGAAAAGATCCGCAAGCGGGCGGTCAAGTGGACGGCGTGGTTCCTGATCGCGCTGGCCACCGGCGGCGCCTGGGTGTTCTATTTTACCGATGCGCCCACGCTGGCGCGCGACCTGATCACCGGCGACGCCCACCCGATCGCCTATTCGACCATGTTCATCCTGGCCGCCACGACCTTTGCCTTCGGCGGCTTTGCGCGCGAACAGATGTGCATCTATGCCTGCCCCTGGCCGCGCATTCAGGCCGCGATGATGGACGAAGACACCATCACCATCGCCTATCGCGACTGGCGCGGAGAGCCGCGCGGCAAGCAGGGCGGCAAGACGGCCGAGGGCGTGGCGCATGGCGACTGTATCGACTGCATGGCCTGCGTGAACGTCTGCCCGATGGGCATCGACATCCGCAACGGCCAGCAGTTGGCCTGCATCACCTGCGGCTTGTGCATCGACGCCTGCAACGACATCATGGAAAAGATCGGCAAGCCGGGGCACCTGATCGGCTACCTGGCGCTGACCGACGAGAAATCCGAACGCGAGGGCAAGCCGCCGAAATCGGTCTGGAAACACGTCTTCCGCGCCCGCACCATCCTTTACACCGTGCTTTGGGCCGGTGTCGGCGTTGGCCTGATCGTGGCGCTGTTCCTGCGCACCGAAATCGACGTCAGCGTGACCCCGGTGCGCAACCCGACCTTCGTGACGCTGTCGGACGGGTCGATCCGCAACACCTATGACCTGCGGCTGCGCAACAAGCATGGCGACGACCGCTGGTTCTACATCTCGGCCACCTCTGGGGCGCGGCTTGACGTCTCGGTCGAAGGGGCCGACGATCTGCGCGTGCTGGTGCCCGCGAACGAAACGCTGCAAACCCGCGTCTACATCACCGCGGCGCCCGACTCTGTCGCGGCCAGTGCGGACCGGACCGACGTGACGCTGTGGATCGAGGACAAGGGGTCCGAGACCCAGCCGGGCACCGACCGGGTGGCCAAGGAAACCATCTTCAACGGCAAGGGAGGCTGACCATGGGCGAGATTACCGGACGGCACGTTCTGGCGATCACCGTGGGGGCCTTTGGCCTGATCATCGCGGTCAACGTGGTGATGGCCTGGAAGGCGATCAGCACCTTTCCGGGGCTTGAGGTGGAAAACTCCTACATAGCCAGCCAGGAATTCGATGCCCGCCGCGAGGCGCAGGAAAAGCTGGGCTGGAAGGTGGCCACCGCGCATGAACGCGGCAAGGTCAAGCTGTCGATCACCGATGCGACCGGCGCGCCGGTCGAGGTGGCCTCGCTGGACGTGCTGATCGGCCGTCCGACCGAGGCGCGCGACGACGTGCGGCCGGCCTTCACCTTCGTCGGCGGTCTGTACGAGGCCGAAGTGCCGCTGTCGCGTGGGCAGTGGATGCTGAAGCTGGTGGCGACGGCCAAGGACGGCACGCTGTTCGAACAGCGCTTCGACCTGATGGTGGCGGGCTGAACGATGGCCCTGGCGGAACCCGATCTTGAGGCGCAGGTGACGACCGCGGGCGGAATTTCCGCCTGTCCGGCCTGCGTGGTGGCCCCTTCGGCGGAACGGATCGCGCAGATGCGCGCGGCGGCCGCGCAGGATGCGCGGATCATGCTGTCGGTTCCGGCGGCACATTGCGCGGCCTGCATCTCCACGGTCGAGGGGCGGCTGAACGCCTTTCCGGGGGTCAAGTCCAGCCGGCTGAACCTGACGATGAAGCGGGTGTCCGTCGATGCCGAGGCGCAGGTCACGGCGGCCGAGCTGATCGCGGCGCTGAAGGGCGTGGGCTATGAGGCGCACGAGCTGGACGCCGGGCTTCTCAGCGCGACCGAGGCCGACAAGACCGCCCGCGACCTGCTGATGCGGCTGGGGGTGGCGTTCTTCAGCATGATGAACGTCATGCTTCTGTCGGTCGCCGTCTGGTCGGGGGCCGAGGATGCAACCCGCGACCTGTTCCACTGGATCTCTGCCGCCATCGCCCTGCCGACGGTGGTCTTTGCCGGCCAGCCGTTCTTCAAGTCGGCCTGGGCGTCGCTGCGGGCGGGGCGGCTGGGGATGGACGTGCCGATCAGCCTGGCGCTGATCCTGGCCTCGTCGATCTCGCTTTACGAGACGATCCACTCGGGCCACCACGCCTATTTCGACGCGGCGGTGATGCTGGCCTTCTTCCTGCTGATCGGCCGTTACCTGGACTATCGAACCCGCGCCATCGCGCGCTCGGCCGCCGAGGAACTGGCCGCGCTGGAAGTGCCGCGCGCCACCGTCCTGGTGGACGGGGCCGAGGTGGTGCGGGCGATTTCCGAGATCGCTGTGGGGGATGTGGTGCTGGTGCGCCCGGGCGGGCGGATGCCGGTCGATGGCGAGGTTATCGAGGGCACGTCCGAGGTGGACCGCAGCCTCTTGACCGGCGAAAGCCTGCCGGTCTTTGCCGGCCCGGGCATGGTGGTCAGCGCGGGCGAGGTGAACCTGACCGGCCCCTTGACCCTGCGGGTGACGGCGGCGGGCAAGGATTCCTCGCTGCACCGCATCGCCGATCTGGTGGCAGTGGCCGAGGCGGCGAAGACGCGCTACACCAGCCTCGCCGAACGGGCGGCCAGCTGGTATTCGCCGCTGGTGCATATCCTGTCGTTCAGCGCCTTCGGCTTCTGGATGTGGAAGACCGGCGGCGACCTGCGCTTTGCGGTCAACATTTCGGCGGCGGTGCTGATCATCACCTGCCCCTGCGCCCTGGGCCTGGCGGTTCCGGCGGTGGTCACCACGGCCAGCGGCAAGCTGTTCCGCAAGGGCCTATTGATCAAGCAGGGCACCGCGCTGGAGCGGCTGGCCGAGGTGGACACCGTGGTCTTCGACAAGACCGGGACGCTGACGCTGGGCACGCCCGAGCCGGTGAACCTGGACGCCCATCCGCGCATGGCGCTGGAGGTGGCGCTGGCGCTGGCCGGGGCCTCGGGGCACCCGCTGGCGCGGGCTCTGGCCGAGGGCGCGCGGGCGCGCGGCATCCGCGCCGCCCGGGTCGAGGACCTGCGCGAGGTGCCGGGCTATGGCGTCGAGGGGACGTGGAAGGGTCGCCGGGTGCGGCTGGGCCGCGCCGAATGGTGCGGTGCGGCGGGCCTGGTGGCGGAAACCGCGACCTGGCTTTGCACCGGCGAGGGCGAGGCGCCGCGCGCCTTCACCTTCACCGACCGCCCGCGCCCCGGCGCGGATGTGGCGGTGCGGGCGCTGCTGACGCAGGGCAAGCGGGTGATCCTGCTGTCGGGCGATGCCGAGCCGGCGGTGGCCGCCCTGGCCACGCGGCTGGGGATCGCGGAATGGGCGTCGGGACAGTTGCCGGCGGAAAAGGCGCAGCGGGTGGCCGCGCTGACGGCGGCGGGCGCGCGGGTGCTGATGGTGGGCGACGGGCTGAACGACACCGCGGCGCTGGCGGCGGCACATGTGTCGATCTCTCCGGCCAGCGCGCTGGATGCGGCGCGGGTAGCCAGCGACATGGTGCTGCTGGGGCAGGACATGGCGCCGATCGCCGATGCGGTGCGGATCAGCCGCCAGGCCAGCCGCCGGATCGTCGAGAACTTCCTGATCTCGGGCGGCTACAACGTGGTGGCGGTGCCGCTGGCGCTGGTGGGCAGCGCGACGCCGCTGGCCGCGGCGTTGGCGATGAGCCTGTCATCGATCACCGTCTCGCTGAACGCGCTGAGGTTGAAGTAATGGAGATCCTGGGCATCCTGATCCCGGTGTCGCTGTTCCTGGGCTTCATCGGGCTGGCGTTCTTTGTCTGGGCGATGAAGACGCGGCAGTTCGAAGACCCCGAGGGCGATGCCAACCGGATCCTGACCAAGGACTGGGACGACAAGCCCAAGCCGTGATGCCTGGACCTGGGCGATTTCCGCGCCCGGGGGAAAGCTCAGGCCAGGGTGACGGTGGCCGGGTCCAGGCCGTCGATGGTGACGGTGCAGATCTCGCCGCGGTGCAGGGGGCCGACGCCCGCGGGCGTGCCGGTGAACACCAGATCGCCGGGGCAGAGCGTCACCAGCCGCGACAGATGCGCCAGGATCGCCGGGACCGGCCAGATCATGTCCGAGAGCCGCGCCTCTTGCCGGATCGCGCCATCGACCGTGCAACGGATCACGCCATCGACCAGCGGGCCGGGCCGGATCGCCCCCACCACGGCCGAGGCGTCAAAGCCCTTGGCCATGTCCCAGGGTCTGCGGGTGGCCTTGGCCTCGGCCTGAAGGTCGCGGCGGGTCAGGTCGTTGCCGGCGGCATGGCCGAAGATCAGCGCCTCGGCCTTGGTCTCCGACAGCATCGCGCCGCCCTGGGCCAGGGCCACGACCAGTTCGGCCTCGTGGTGCAGGTCGGCGGTGGCGGGGGGAAAGGCGATGCGCGCGCCGCTGGCCACCAGCGCATCGGCGGGTTTGGCAAAGAAGAACGGCGGCTCGCGCTGCGGGTCGCCGCCCATCTCGCGGGCGTGTTCGGCGTAGTTGCGGCCGACGCAGAAGATGCGGCGCACCGGAAAGCGGGCGTCACTGCCCGCCACCGCGACGAAGGGCTGCGGCGGCGGCGCGATGGCCCAGACCGGGGCTTGCGTCATGCCGGGCCGAGGGTTTCGCAGGCCACGCCCCGGGCGCGCAGGCGGCGGCAGGCGAGGTCGGCCTGTTCCTCGGTCAGCCCCATGAAGTTGGCGTGGTAGCTGCCGCCCGACTGGGTGATCTTGCGCTTGCCCTGGTTCAGCGTGGCGCTTTCGGCCAGCGCGGTCTTGAGCAGCGCGCGCTCGGCCTCGGCATGCGAGGTGAAGTCGCCGACGTTCACGCCCCAGTGGTGGCCGCCCGAGGTGGATTTCACCAG
>JAGPCN010000052.1 GCA_018058035.1 Fuscovulum sp. | reverse complement strand
GACTTCCATCTTCGGCCAGCGGCCAGAACGGGTTCATCGCGACCTCCCAGACGTGGCCGTCCGGGTCTGCCCAGTAGCCGGAGTAACCGCCCCAGAACACCTTTTCCGGCGTTTTCAACGGGCTGGCCCCGGCGGCCAGGGCGGCGGCGAAGGCGGCGTCCACCTCGGCCTCGGTCGCGAAATTCTGGGCCAGTGTGATCGCGCCGGTGCCCAACACGGCTTCGGGGCGGCCCTGATCGGCGGCCAGGTCGGCCCGCCCGAACAGCGCCAGCGCGGCGCCATGCATCTGGAAGAAGGCCACGCCGGGCTGGCTGTCGCCATGCTCGACCCATCCCAGGCGGCCGTAAAAGGCGCGCGCCGCGGCCAGGTCGGCCACGCCAAGGGTGATCAGGGTGACACGCTGGGGGGTCATGGGGAAACCGTGCTGAGGCCGCCACTTTCGACGACAGTGAAGGTTTGCGCCCGTTCGCCCAGCGTGTCAAACAGGCTGGCCTCGGTTCCCGTCATCATCGCCTGGGCCCCCAGCGCGCAGATCTCGTCATAGAGCGCAGCGCGGCGGTCGGCGTCCAGGTGCGCGGCCACCTCGTCCAGCAACAGGACGGGCGCCTGGCCGATGTCGGCGGCCACCGCCCGGGCATTGGCCAGGATCAGGCTGAGGAGCAGCGCCTTCTGCTCTCCGGTGGAACACTGGTCAGCCGCCACCCCCTTGGCCGTGTAGACCGCGCCCAGGTCGGCGCGGTGCGGGCCCACCAGCGTACGCCCCGCCGCCAAGTCGCGCCGACGGCCTTCGGACAGGGCCAGGGCTAGGTCATCCGGGTTGCTTTCTGGATATATGAGCGACAGTTCGGATTGGGGAAACTGCGTCTCGGCGCCAATCTGCGCCGCGGCAATCCGGTCCAGCGCACGCAGCCGGTTCGCGGTGATCTGGCGCCCGGTTTCCTCCATCCGCGCTTCCAGCGCCCCATACCAATGCGGGTCGCGGACCTGGTCCTTCAGCAGTCGGTTGCGGTCGCGCATGGCCTTTTCATAGGCCAGAACCGCCTCGGCATGGTCCGGCGCAAAGGACAGCGTCATGCGATCCAGGAACCGGCGGCGCCCCTCGGCCGCCTCGATCCACAGCCGGTCCATCGCGGGCACCAGCCACAAGACCCGCAGCACCCGCGCCAGCGTCACCTGCGTTGCGGCCTTGCCGTCGATCCGGGTCTGACGCGCCTCGGACGCCTCGGCCCAGGTTTCCACCTCATGCGCGCCTCCGATACCGAACAGTTGTGCGGAAATCTTCCAGCCTAGCGATTCCGGCCGTCGCGCCAGGTCGTCCGCCGCCGCGCGCCGCAGCCCGCGACCGGGAGACAGCAGCGACACTGCCTCAAGAATGTTGGTCTTGCCCGCCCCGTTCGCCCCCACGATCACTACCGGCCGGCCATCAAAGGCCAACCGCGTCACCCGATGGCTACGGAAATGGAGCAGCGTCAGCGCCGCGACGGATAGCCCGCCCACCCTTTCGTCCTTCATTCTGGCTTAAATACCCCACGGGGGTCCGGGGGTGTGAAACCCCCGGGGGCGGTCACACACGCATCGGCATCACGACATAGACCGCGCTGGTATCGTTGCCTTCGCGCATCAACGTCGGGTCGCCGGCAGAGTTGAACAGGAACACCGCGTTCTCACGGTCGACCTGGCTGGCAATCTCCAGCAAGTACTTGGCGTTGAAGCCGATTTCCAGCCGTTCGTCGCCATAGGCCACGGCCAGTTCCTCTTCGGCGGCGCCGCTGTCGGGGGCGTTGACCGACAGCACCAGGCGGTCTTCGTCCAGCGCCAGCTTGACCGCGCGCGAGCGTTCCGACGACACGGTGGCGACGCGGTCCACCGCCTTGGCGAATTCGCTGGCGTCCACCTCCAGCCGCCGGGTGTTGGCGGTGGGGATCACGCGGGTATAATCGGGGAAAGTGCCGTCGATGACTTTCGAGGTCAGCGTGATCGCCGGCGTGGCAAAGCGCACCTTGGTTTCGGAAACCGATACCGCGATGGTCGCCTCGTCATCGTCCAGAAGCTTGCGCAACTCTCCAACCGTCTTGCGGGGCACGATCACGCCGGCCATGTTTTCTGCTCCCGGGGGCAGGCTCGCGTCGATGCGGGCCAGGCGGTGGCCGTCGGTCGCGACGCAGCGCAGCACCTTGCCGTCCTCGCCCTGGGCGACATGCATGTAGACGCCGTTCAGGTAATAGCGCGTCTCCTCGGTCGAGATCGCGAACTTGGCCTTGTCGAACAGCCGCCGCAGCACCGGCGCGGGGGCCGAGAAATTGGTGCTGTATTCCGAAGAGGCCATCACCGGAAAGTCCTCTTTCGGCAGCGTGGCCAGGCTGAAGGTCGACCGTCCGGCGGTGATGGTCAGGCGCCCCGCGGCGCTGTCCTCGGCCAGGTTCACCAGCGCCCCGTCGGGCAGCTTGCGGACGATCTCGTGCAGCATCACGGCCGAGACGGTGGTGGCGCCGGGGCGTTCCACCATGGCGGACGCGCGGTCCACGACCTCGATGTCCAGGTCGGTGGCGCGGAAGCTGACCTGCGATCCTTCGGCCTCGATCAGGACGTTGGCGAGGATCGGGATGGTGTTGCGCCGCTCGACCACCGACTGGGCCTGGGCAAGCGCCTTGAGAAGCGTGGCGCGTTCGATCGAGAGTTTCATCGTTCTTCCCCCTGCCGGCCCCCCGGATCGGGGAATCCGACATTACCCGGCCTGCGCCGGTTCACAAGTGTTTCCAGGCGACATTGTGGGGCTTTCGGGGGGCCGTCAAGGCCGCCCGCTTCAGCCCTGAAGCAACCGTTTCAACAGTTGCAGATCATCCGCAAGCTGGCTGTCCGCGGCCATCAGTTCCTCGATCTTGCGGACGCCGTGCATGATGGTGGTGTGGTCGCGCCCGCCAAAGCGGCGGCCGATCTCGGGCAGCGACCGGCTGGTCAGCTGCTTGGCCAGATACATCGCCACCTGGCGCGGCCGGGCGATGGTGCGCAGCCGCTTCGGCCCGATCAGGTCGGACAGGCGGATGTTGTAATGCTCGGCCACCTTGCGCTGGATCTCCTCGATCGTCAGCTTGCGGTCGCTGGCGCGCAGGATGTCGGCCAGGCAGTCCTGCGCCAGGTCCAGCGTGATCTCGCGGCCGACCAGGCTGGCAAAGGCGAACAGCCGGGTCAGTGCGCCTTCCAGCACGCGGACGTTGGTGGTGATGCGATGTGCCAGGAATTCCAGCACGCCGGGCGCGATCTGCAGACCCTTGTACTGGCCGCGGTAGAAGTCGACCTTCTGCTGCAGGATGCCCAGGCGCAGTTCGTAGTCGGTCGGATGCAGGTCGACCACCAGGCCGCATTGCAGCCGGCTCTTGATGCGGTCCTCAAGGTCCTTGATTTCGCCCGGAGCGCGGTCGGCCGAGATCACGATCTGCTTGTTCTGATCGACCAAGGCGTTGAACGTATGGAAGAATTCTTCCTGCGTGCTGTCCTTGCCGGCGATGAACTGCACGTCGTCGACCATCAGCACGTCGACCGAGCGGAAGATCGACTTGAAGTCCATGATCTGCTTGTCGCGCAGCGCCTGGATGAAGCGGTACATGAACTGCTCGGCGGAAAGATACAGCACGCGCAATTCCGGGCGGCGGGTCTGCAATTCATGCGCGATGGCGTGCATCAGGTGCGTCTTGCCCAGCCCGACGCCGCCATAAAGGAACAGCGGGTTGAAGGTCACCGGCCCGCCTTCGGCCACCCGGCGGGCGGCGGCATGGGCCAGTTCGTTCGGCTTGCCGACGACGAAGCTGTCAAAGGTGAAGCGGGCATCCAGCGGCGCGCCGGGCAGGTCGTCCTCGACCGCCGGGCGGCTGCGCTGCGGGCGCGGGGCGGGATCGGCGGCCGGGGTCTCGGCCTGCGCCTTGCGGGCTGCCACGGCGAATTCGATCCGGTGCACTTCGGCGCCGGCGGTGACAAGCTGGTTGCGGATCTGGTCGGCGTAGTTGCGTTGAACCCAGTCGCCGAAGAAGCTGGTGGGAACCTCGAAATGGGCGACCCCGTTCTTCAGCCGCGCGAGCCGCAGCGGCTCGATCCAGGTGACATAGTTGTTCTTGCCGACACGCTGCATCAGCGCTTCGCGAACCTGTCCCCACGTCTCGTTTGTCATGTTCTTCAGACCTGCAATCCCTGACCCCGGGGCGCCATCGCCACGGTTCACCGCTTCAATCCACATGCGATGCACCGGGCAGAACAGCCAAGCCGCCCCGGCAAGCGGCGGCGGAGGGCAGGTCCTGGTCCGGAAAGGACGGCACAGACAAAGACTGCCGCGGGAAACCCGCAGCATCGCATCCGTGAACACTGGCGCTGGCAGCACCAACGTAACATCTTGTTCGCAAACGGAAATCGCTATTCTAAGGCAGGCAGCCCAGCGTTCTTCGGCAGCGCGACTTCAGTCTGCGACCACGACTTGTCCCCCAAGACGAAGTGAATCGCAGGGTGACGCTAGCGCGGCCCCGACGGGGTCTGCAACCGAACATCTCGCTTGACATGAATTCGGGGAAAGCGAATCCCGGGCCTCTGGCAATTCGGCAACGGGGCGCTGATTTCACGGCCAGAGGCGGCGGAAAACGACCAGGGGGGCGTCTTCCGGACCGGAAGCGCCCCCCTGGGAAATGCCGTTCGGGATGGCTCAGGCCTTGGTGGCCAGCGCCTTCACCCGGGCGGTCAGGCGCGACATCTTGCGCGCCACGGTGTTCTTGTGCAGCACGCCCTTGGTGACGCCGCGGGCCAGTTCCGGCTGGGCGTTCTTCAGCGCGTCGGCGGCCGCGGTCTGGTCGCCCGAGACCAGCGCCTCTTCGACCTTGCGCAGGAAGGTGCGGATGCGCGAGCGGCGGGCCTTGTTGACGGCATAGCGGGCTTCGGACTGACGGGCGCGCTTCTTGGACTGGGCAGTGTTAGCCATGGGCTGATCGTTCCTTGCGGTCTTTTCAATACGGTTCGCACGAAAGACCGAAGGCCCCGATCGGGGATCGGGTTCGATTCTTGCCTAAGCGGGCCCACGCGCATGTGGGTGGGGCCTATAGGCCATCCCGAAAGGAAAGGAAACAGGGAATCGGCGCCTAGCGGTCGCGGAACTGCGGTTGGCGTTTTTCCAGAAAGGCGGCCATGCCCTCTTTCTGGTCTTCGGTGGCGAAGGCAGCGTGGAACAGGCGGCGTTCCACCAGCAGGCCTTCGGACAGGGTGGTTTCCTGCGCGCGGTTCACCGCCTCTTTCACCAGCATCGCCGTCAGCATCGACTTTTCGGCGATCTTGGCGGCGATCTTCATCGTCTCTTCCATCAGCGACTTGGCCGGATAGACCCGGCTGACCAGGCCGCAACGTTCGGCCTCGGCGGCCTCCATGAAGCGGCCGGTCAGGTGCATGTCCATCGACTTGGACTTGCCGACAAAGCGGGTCAGCCGCTGGGTGCCGCCCATGCCGGCGACGATGCCCAGGTTGATTTCGGGCTGGCCGAACTTGGCAGTATCGGCGGCGACGATGAAATCGCACATCATCGCAAGCTCGCAGCCGCCGCCCAGGCAATAGCCGGAGACCGCCGCGATCATCGGCTTGCGGACGGTGTTGATCGCCTGGGCCTCGGGACCGAAGAGGTTGTCGAAGAACACATCGGCAAAGCTTTTCCCGGCCATCTCGCGCACGTCGGCGCCGGCGGCAAAGGCCTTTTCGCTGCCGGTCAGCACGATGCAGCGGATCTTGTCGTTGGCATCGGCCTGCGTCACCGCATCGGCCAGTTCGCGCATCAGCGTGGTGTTCAGCGCGTTCAGGGCGTCGGGGCGGTTCAGGCGGATGACCGAGGTATAGTCCTCGATCTCGACGATCAGCGTCTGGTAGGCCATGGCAGGCTTTGCCCCCTATTCCGGTTGCGCGGACTCCTAGCACCAAAGCGGCGGAAGGCAAGTCACCGCTGGCAGCGCGGACAGTAGAAGCTGGACCGCCCCGATTGCACGATGCGGGTGATGGTGCCGGTGCAGCCCGGGGTGGTGCAGGGCTGTCCTTCGCGGTCGTAGACCCGGAAGGTGTGCTGGAAATAGCCCAGTTCGCCGTTGGTCTGGCGGTGGTCGCGCAGGCTGCTGCCGCCGGCCTCGATCGCCTCGGCCAGGACCTCGCGGATGATCGGCACCAGGCTGGCGGCGCGGCGGGCCGACAACTCGCCCGCCAGGCGGCGCGGAGAGATGCGGGCGCGGAACAGGGTCTCGCACACGTAGATGTTGCCGAGGCCTGCGACCAGGTGCTGGTCCAGCAAGGCCGACTTGATCGGCGTGCGGCGACCCTTCAGCGCGGCCACCAGATAGGCATCGTCAAAGCCGTTGCCCAAAGGCTCCGGCCCCAGGCTGGCCAGCAGCGGATGCGTCTCTGCACCGGCGGTTTCGACCAGATCCATCGCGCCGAAGCGGCGGGCGTCGTTGAAGGTGACGCGGCCGCCGCCCTCCATGTCCAGCACGACATGGTCGTGCTTTTCCGGCGCCGGGTGGTCGTGGTGGAAGACCCCCAGCATGCCGCCTGACACCAGCATGCGCCCCGACATGCCCAGGTGGATCAGCAGGCTTTCGCCCGACGACAGGTCGGCCAGGATGTATTTCGACCGCCGCCGCAGCGACAGAACGCGCTGGCCGGTCAGCCGGTCGGCCATACGCTCGGGCAGGGGCCAGCGCAGGTCGGGGCGGTTGACCTGCGCGCGGGCGATCACGCGACCCTCCATCACGGGAAGCAGGCCGCGGCGGACGGTCTCGACCTCGGGCAGTTCGGGCATTCAGGTCTCTCGCATGGCCTTTCGCGCAGTTTCCACCAGCCACCCTGCAGCCACAATGGCGATGTTGCGGGCGCCCCATGCGTCACAATGCGGTTTCCCTTGCCCCGCTTGCGGCGCTATATCCCGGCCGGACAGTATTTTTCGGGCGCAGGCTGGACATGAGCGGCAGCGAGGACAAGACCACGCACTTTGGCTTTCGCGACGTACCCGAGGCCGAAAAGGCCGGCATGGTGCATGGCGTGTTTTCCCGCGTGGCCAGCAAGTACGACATCATGAACGACCTGATGTCGGGCGGCGTCCACCGGCTGTGGAAGGACGCGATGATGGACTGGCTGGCGCCGCGGCCGGGCCAGCGCCTGCTGGACGTTGCCGGGGGCACCGGCGACGTGGCGTTCCGCTTCCTGAAACGCGCGCCGGGCGCCTCGGCGGTGGTCTGCGACATGACCGAGGCGATGCTGGTCGCCGGACGCCAGCGCGCCGATGCCGAGAAGATGGCCGAAAGCCTGGACTGGGTGGTGGGCGACGCGATGGCGCTGCCCTTCCCGTCGAACAGCTTCGACGTCTACACCATCAGCTTCGGCATCCGGAACGTCACCCGGATCGCGGATGCGCTGGCCGAGGCGTACCGCGTGCTGCGCCCCGGCGGGCGGCTGATGGTGCTGGAGTTCAGCCAGATCCCGAACGACCTGATGCAGAAGGTCTACGACCTCTATTCGTTCAACATCATCCCGGTGATGGGCCAGATCGTGGCCGGCGACCGCGACAGCTATCAGTACCTGGTCGAATCAATCCGCAAGTTCCCCGATCAAGAGAGCTTTGCCGCGATGATCCGGCAGGCGGGCTTTGGCCAGGTCAAGTATCGCAACCTGACGATGGGCGTTGCCGCCCTGCATTCGGGGTGGAAGCTGTAGGTGAAGGGTCCGCACAACATCTGGCGGCTGATCCGCACGCTGGCCACGCTGGAACGCACCGGCGCCATCGGGCAGGTGCTGGAATCGTTTCGCGCGCCGCCGCGGCTGCGGGTGGTGGCGCGGGTGCTGGGCTGGCCGTTCAAGCCCCTGGGCCTGAAGGGCGACCCCGATCTGCCGCCGTTGACGCGGGCGTTGACCGCCCTGGGACCGGCCTACATCAAGTTCGGCCAGATCCTCTCCACCCGCCCCGACATCGTCGGCGACGAGTTGTCGACGCAGCTGAAATACCTGCAGGACAAGCTGCCGCCCTTCCCCACCGAAACCGCCAAGGCGATGGTCGAAGCCGAACTTCAGGTCCGGGTCGACGAGGTCTTTTCCGCCTTTTCAGAGCCTGTCGCCGCCGCCTCGATCGCGCAGGTCCACAAGGCGCAGCTGGCCGAGACCGGCGAGGACGTGGCGGTCAAGGTCCTGCGCCCGCAGATCGAACGCGCCTTCCGCAAGGACATCGACGCCTTCTACCTGGCCGCCAAATGGATCGAGCGGATCGCCCCGTTCTCGCGCCGGCTGCGCCCGCTGGACGTGATCGCCCATTTCGAGGGCGTGGTGATGGGCGAACTGGACCTGCGGCTGGAATGCTCGGCCGCCTCCGAATTCGCCGACAACACCGAAAAGGACGAAGGGCTGCTGGTGCCCAAGCCGGTTTGGCACCTGTCGGGCCGCACGGTGATGACCATCGGCTGGGCCGAGGGCATCGGGCTGAACGACCTTGCCGCGATGGACGCGGTGGGGGTGGACCGGGTCGCCGTGGGCGCGCGCGTCCTGCAGCTGTTCCTGAACCACGCCCTGCGCGACGGGTTCTTTCACGGTGACATGCACCAGGGCAACCTGAAGGTCACGCCCGCGGGCGACCTGATCGCCTATGACTTCGGCATCATGGGGCGGATCGACGAATACACCCGCCGCGTCTATGCCGAGATCCTGATGGGCTTCATCCGCAAGGATTACCGCCGGGTGGCCGAGGTGCATTTCGAGGCCGGCTATGTGCCCGCCGACCGCGACATCGACGAATTCGCCCGCGCCCTGCGCGCGGTCGGGGAACCGATCTTCGGCATGGACGCCAGCCGGATTTCCATGGCCCGCCTGCTGTCCTATCTGTTCGAGGTGACCGAGCGCTTCGGCATGGAGACGCGGACCGAGCTGATCCTGTTGCAGCGGACGATGGTGGTGGTCGAGGGCGTGGCGCGCAGCCTGGACCCGCATATCAACATCTGGCAGGTCGCCCAGCCGGTGGTCGAAACCTACATCCGCAAGCACCTTGGCCCGCGGGCCGTGCTGCGCGACCTGATCAGCACGGCCCGCGTGCTGGCCCGGTTCGGCCCCAAGCTGCCGGCCCTGGTCGAGGCACAGCTGATCCGCGCCGGCAACCCCGCCACTCCGCCCAAGCCGGTGCCGATGCGACAGCGGCCCTGGTGGGGAGTGGCGCTGGCCGGGGTGGCCGGGGCCCTCGGTCTGGGCCTGGGCCTGTGGCTGTGATCAGGACGGCGGCACCCGCAGGGCGGTGATGTCGGTGGCCAGAACCTCGATCCCGCCCTCCAGCACCAGGCGCACCCCGCCGGCACCGCCCCGCGCCTCGACCACCTTGCCGTAGTATTCCACCGGATCGGTCTGGATCACCTCGTCGTCGCGCCAGCTTTCCAGCGACAGGGTATACTTGCCCTCGGGCAGGGGATTGCCTTCGGCATCGCCGCCAAGCCACTGATAAGGCTCGGACGAGACGGGAACATCCTCGCGCGAAACAGTGTTGCCCTGCGCATCCTTGACGACCAGGACCGCCCGGTCTGCATTGGCGACCGGGTTCGGCGACAGCGTCACCGGCGTTCCGCCGAACCAGACGGGGGCGGCGGCACGGGCCTCTTGCCCGACCCAGCCAGCCAGCTGCGACATGCCCACCAGCGAGAACTGCGAGGCCATCGCCTCGAGCAGCTGGTTGGTCTGCACCTGCTGTTCGACACCGGAAAAGGTGGCCAGCTGCACGGCATAGTCGGTCGAATCGATCGGGTTCAGCGGGTCCTGGTTCTGCATCTGGACGGTCAGCATGCGCAGGAAGGTGTTGAAATCCGAACTGATGACGCCCGACCCGCCGGATTGAGAGGCAGTCCTGGCCGCAGCGGCAGATGACGTGGCAGAGATGTCCATGATGACCTCAGATGCGAAGATAAAGGCCGGAAGACAGAGCGGCCGCGGGTTGGGCCGCGGGCCGGTCATTCCGGTCCGGGGGCGAGGAGGGGGTGTCATCGTCCATGACGGCCGTCGGTTGCGGCAACGTGCGCTGGTCGCCGCCCTGCCCGGTCCAGCGGCTGAATGACAGGTCCAGCCCCTGGTGGCCGCTGCCGCGCAGATCCTGCACCAGCTGGTCCGAGTGGCGGCGCAACAGATCCAGCGTCTCGGGCCGTTCGGCGCTGACGACCATGGTCAGGCGATCTCCGTCGCTGCGCAGGTCGATTCGGACGCGGCCAAGCTCTTCGGGGGCCAGGGTCAGCTCGGTCACCGCGCCACCGCTGGCGGTCACGGCCTGGGCGACCTGAAGCGGCACCGGCGGCGGCGAACCGGTCGGCACAGCGGGCAGCGGGGAAGCTGGGGACAACGGGGCAGCGTCTACCCTGGCGGCCCAGGCAAGACGGGGCTGCAGGTCGAGGATCTGGCCAGGTTCGACAGGGGCGACAGGGGCCTGATCCGGCGTCGGTTCGGCCGATGCCGCCGACGGGGCCAGGGATGGGGTCGAAGACGGGGCCAGCGTCGGGGGCGAAGCGGCGACAGGCTTTGCCGCCGCCCCAAGCCCGGGGGCAGGGTCACCCGGCGAATCCTTTGCCGAGGGCATGACGACCGCGGTCAGCGCCGTGTTCACGGACACAGGCGCCGCGGGGGGTCCAGGCGGCGAGGCAGGCGCGGGCAAGGCTGGCGTGGGGGCCGGCTCCGGATCGGCCGGGGCCGGGTCACCCAGCCAGATGGCCCGCAACAGACCCTCTTCGCCGGACAGCCTGGGCCGAGCTGCGACCGGGGTATCAGCCGCCGGCTCGACTTCGGGCGCCGTGTCCGCTTCACCCTTGGGAACAGGCGGTGCCGGTGCCGCAGCGCGCGGCGCCTCAGCCGGTGGGCGGAGAGGAAGAAGGCTCTGTTCCGGCAGGATTCGGGCCGGAATGTCAGGCGCATGGGCGGCGGGTTTTGCGGGTTTGGGCGCCGGTTCCGCCGTTGCGGTGATCGCCGCAGCGACCAGGGGTGGATTCGAAGGGGGCTGCGGATCGAAAGGCGCCGGCCGAACGACGGCAGCGACCGCCTCAGCCGGTCTCCGCAACGTCCGAGGGGCTGGCTCTTCGGACGGATCGGGCTCGGTGTTCCGGTCATGGTCGCTGGTAGTACGGGACGGTGGCGGGACGGGGCGCGAGGGCTTTAGCCCCGCTTCGGCGCCGGGCAGGACCTTAGTCGGGACCAGCGCGTCGCTTTCCCTGAGCGGCACCGGAATCGCCGTCAGCGCCACCGGCCCGGGGATGGTCTCCTGGTTTTCACCGGTGGGCGCCGGTGGCGTTGGCCCAGGCAACGGCGCGGCGGCATCGGGAGGCGGGGCCAAGGGCAGGGCTGGCAACGCTGCGGCAGGGTGGGGAACGGTCAGGATATCCGGGTGCTCCGCCCTGGCTGGCGGCGCAAGGGCGGCCTGGGCGGGCAGCGGCGGAACGGCAGTCGTGACCTGACGGATCGTCTCTGCGCGGACCGAAGGCGAGTCGATTCGCAGCTTAACCGGCTCTGGACCGGGCAAGGCGGCAGGCCCGACCCAGGGCAAAGCTGCGATCACCGGAGGGGAGCCCGGGACCTCAGGAACGCTTGGCGCGGCATCCGGGGGCGCATCGGATTGCGTCTCTGACCTTGCGGAAGCAGGTGTGATCTCGGGCGGACCGACGGGGGCCAGAGGAAAAGGCAGAGCGACGGGCAACGGAGCGGTAGGAAGAGGAGCCGCGGGTTCAGGCAGCAGGGCTTCGGCCAGAGAGACCGCCCGCACCGGCTGTGGCAAGACGGGAGGCGGCGTGCCCTCGGTGCCGGGCGCAGCCAGATCGCTGCCGTCGCCCTGAGCCGGAAGCAAGGGCGCGCCTTCGGCCATCAGCGCCGCAAAGACGGCCTCAGGATCGGCGGCGGCCGTATCGACGCCAGCGGTCAGGACCAAAGGCGTGGCCGTCGGGAAAAGCAGCGAAAGAACCTGTGTCATGAGCCTGCGACTTCTGCCGGGACGACCCATGTTTTCGCCGCAACGGATTACCACTTCTTTACCGCTGTCCCGAATAGTCGGGAAAATCCGATCGACCGCAAAGGCCCGACCATGGACACGATTCCTTCATCCGGCACGACCCTGCGCCCGCAGAACGGCCGCCCGGCCAACCCGCCCGGCGACAAGGATGCGGCCCTGATGGACCGCGCCAAAGACCTTGAGGCCGCCTTCCTGGCCGAGATGCTGGGCCATGCCGGACTGGATGCCGACGGCGGCAGCGGCTTTGGCGGCGGCATCGGAGAAGAACAGTTCGCGTCGTTCCTGCGGCAGGAACAGGCGCGGTTGATGGTCGACCGCGGCGGCATCGGCCTGGCCGAAGCGCTGTTCCGCGCCATGGGAGGGACCGGGAATGACTGACCGCAGCGACGTGGAGACGTTGCTTGACGCGACACAGGTTGCGCTGCGCAGTGGCGACCTGGCGGCGCTTTCGGACCTGGCAGGCAGGGTCGAGACCGCAATGTCTGCGATGGGTCGCCCCGACGCGGTCACATTGCGCCGCCTTCAGGACAAGGCCCGGCGCAACGAGCGCCTGCTTGCGGCGGCGGCCAAGGGCGTGGCCGCCGCCCGCCGCCGCGCCCGCGACCTGACCGACGAGGGGCGGTTCTCGACCTACGGCGCGGACGGCCGACGCGATCAGGTCGGGCTTGCGGCCTGCCTCCCGGCACGCCGCCTGTAACCTGCCGGGTCGCTTCAAATGCGCGACAAATCGGCCCGCGCAAACCAGAAGCCGGAAACGATTTGGTAACTGAGCGCGCCCCATCGTGACCCCTGCATCCCACGACGGGATGGCGCCCGCCGGGCAAGCCGGCAGGTAACGGCCAGAACGCTGGAAAGGCCGCCCCCGGCGGCAGGACAAGCTCCGCGCAAAGCGCCGGAAGCAAGAAAGGAATGAAGGAATGTCGTCCATTCTGACGAACACCAGCGCGATGGTCGCTCTGCAGACGATGAAGGGCATCAACGCCAACATGGGCAAGGTCCAGTCCGAGATCTCGACCGGCAAGTCGATCGGGTCGGCCAAGGACAACGCGGCGGTCTGGGCCATCTCGAAGGTCATGGAATCCGACGTGAAGGGCTTCAAGGGCATTGCCGACAGCCTTTCGCTGGGCTCCTCGACCATCTCGGTCGCGCGCCAGGCCGCGGAATCCGTCACCGACCTGCTGACCGAAATGAAGGGCAAGATCGTCGCCGCGCAGGAGGACAACGTCGACCGCGCCAAGATCGACACCGACATCGACAAGCTGGTTGAACAGATCAACTCGGTCGTCGGCGCGGCGCAGTTCTACGGCCTGAACCTGGTCGACGGAACGCAGACCACCGTCGATATCCTGTCGTCGCTTGACCGCAACAGCACCAGCGTGACGGCCTCGTCAATCACCGTCGATGCGCAGAACCTGTCGACCGGCGGCTATGTGGTGAACAACGTGTTCTCGGCCACCACCGGCGGCGACATCTCGACGGCAGGGGATACTTTTGTCCTGGGGCTGGATTCGGCCGGCGGCGCGGGCAGCATCACCGTCGCCGATGGCGCCAACGCCTGGGCGGCCGGCGACCGGATCTCGATCCGGATCGGCGAGAAGGAAGCGTCCTACACGGTCACGCAGAACGACGTGGATGCGACCAACGCCTCGCTGACGACCACGGTGCCGGACATGATCGCGGTCGGGATGAAGAATGCGATCGACGCCCTGAACATCTCTGGCCTCACGGTGAACTTCGACAGCGGCACCCCTGGCCAGCTGAGCTTCGTGAACGACGGCACCACCGACCTTTCGGTCAGCGGCCAGTACAAGAACGCGAACTCGGGCGGGCTTGGCGCGCTGTCGACGATCGACGTCTCGACCGCGACAAGCGCCGAACTGGCCCTGGGAACCATCGAGACGCTTCTTCAGACCTCGATCACGGCGGCGTCGGAATTCGGCTCGGCCCAGAAACAGATCGACATCCAGTCCGACTTCGTGGGCAAGCTGTCGGACGCGCTGACCGCCGGCATCGGCACCCTGGTCGACGCCGACATGGAAGAGGCCAGCGCGCGGCTGCAGGCGCTGCAGGTGCAGCAGCAGCTGGGCATCCAGGCCCTGTCGATCGCGAACCAGCAGCCGCAGAACCTGCTGTCGCTGTTCCGGTAAGGAAGACCGCCGGGGCCGACAGGCCCCGGCATCCTCTGTCCTGATCCACCCCAGAACCGGAACGCCCGAACATGACCCCCTATTCCAATCTTGCCTACGCGCAACCCGCTGCGCCCACCCGGACCCCGAGGGCCGCGGAATACGAAGTGATCGCCCGCATCACGCAGCGCCTGTCGGCCGCCTCGGCGCGCCGCAAGGACAACTTTCCCGGCCTCATCGCCGCCCTGGCCGAGAACGAGCAGTTGTGGACGACGCTGGCCGCCGATGTGGCAGGCGACGGCAACGGACTGCCCCAGGCCCTGCGGGCCAAGCTGTTCTACCTGTATCGCTTCACCGCCGAGCACAGCCGCAAGGTGCGGCTGGGCGCGGCCTCGCCCGACGTCCTGGTCGAGATCAACACCGCCGTCCTGCGCGGCCTTCGCGGAGAGGGGGCAGCAGCATGAGCGGACTGGTCCTGAAACTTGGCCCGCACGAGCGGGTGCTGATCAACGGCGCGGTGATCGAGAACGGCGACAAGCGGTCGAAGCTGGCGATCATGACGCCGAACGCCAACATCCTGCGGCTGCGCGACGCGATCCACCCCGAAGAGGCCAACACGCCGGTGCGCCGGGTCTGCTATATCGCCCAGCTGGTGCTGTCGGGTGATGCCGATCCCACCGAGACACGGCACCAGCTCTTGCGCGGGATCGAACAGCTGAGCCAGGCCCTGACCGATCCGGACAGCCGTGCCCTGCTGGCCCAGGCCAGCACCGCGGTGATGGAGGAGCAGCATTATCAGGTGCTGAAGGCGCTGCGGGGCCTTTTGCCACGGGAAGAACGGCTGCTGGCGGTCGGCCGGGCATGAGCTTTCAGCCGGTCATTCCCTTCGGAGGGTTTGCCGGCTGGGCATTCCTGAAGCGCACGATGGCAACCCAGCAATCGGCGCTTCAGGCCACGCCGTCGCAACAGCGCGACGAGACCTATTTCCGCGAAAGGATCGGCTCAATCACCACGGCGGATCAGCTGGTCTCGGACCGCCGCCTCCTGCGTGTGGCGCTGACGGCCTATGGGCTCGAAGGCGACATCGACAACAAGGCATTTATCCGCAAGGTCCTGCAGGATGGCACGCTGAAGGACGGCGCGCTGGCGAACCGGCTGGCCGACAAGCAGTATCAGAAGCTGTCGGCCGCCTTCGGCTTTGGCGACTTCAAGGTGCCGCGGACCCAGCTGTCCGATTTTGCCGACAAGACGCTGGCGCTGTACCGGCAACGCACCTTCGAAAGCGCCGTCGGCGCGCAGAACAACGGCTTTCGCCTCGCCATGAACGCCGAGCGAGAGATTGCCACGCTGGCGAACAGGTCCACCAGCGAAGACGCCAAGTGGTTCACCGTGCTGGGCAGTGCCCCGCTGCGCCAGGTGTTCCAAACCGCCCTGGGGTTGCCCTCCAGTTTCGCGTCGATCGACCTGGATCAGCAGCTGGGCGTGCTGAAGGCGCGGGCGAAGTCGACCTTCGGGTCCGAAAAGATCAGCCAGTTCGCCGACCCGGACAAGCTGCAGCAGCTGGTCAAGACCTATCTGACCCGCAGCGAGATCGCCTCGGTCGCCGCCCCCGCCAGCCGGTCCTCGGTGGCGCTGCAACTGTTGCAGGGACTCGGCTCCTAGCCCTTCAGGCAGGCCTGTAGACGAGCAAAGCTGGCTTCCGGCCCGCCTGCGGGGGCTTCCTCGGCCAAAAAGCCGTCCAGCAGCGGCCAAAGCCGGATCGCGCGGTCCACCGCATGGTCGCTGCCTTGCACATACAGCCCGGCCTGTACCATCATCTCGGCCCGGTCATAAGCGCCCAGGGTGCGGCGGGCATCGGAGATCAGCGCGTTCTCTGCCGGCGAGGCTGCCTCGGGCAGGCTGCGCGAAACCGAGCGCAGCAGGTCGATCGCCGGATAGCGCCCGCGTTCGGCAATCTTGCGGTCCAGCACGACATGGCCATCCAGCGTGCCGCGGATGATGTCGGCGATCGGCTCCTCCATGTCCGAGCCCGCGACCAGCACGGAAAAGACCGCCGTGATGTCGCCCGCGGTTCCCGCGCCCGGACCGGCCCGCTCGGCCAGCGCCATGATCGAATGCGCGGTCGACGGCGGATAGCCGCGCAGCGAGGCCGGCTCTCCACTGGCCAGCGCGACCTCGCGGTGCGCCTCGGCATAGCGGGTGACGCTGTCGACCAGCAGCAGCACATGCAGGCCCTGGTCGCGGAAATGCTCGGCCACGGCCATCGCCGACAGGGCACAGCGGCGGCGCATCAGCGGCGACTGGTCCGAGGTCGAGGTGACGATGACCGACCGCGCCATGCCCTCGCGGCCCAGAACCCGTTCGGTGAAGTCGCGCAACTCGCGCCCGCGTTCACCAACCAGCGCGATTACGGCGACATCGGCGGCCACGCCACGGGCGAACTTGGCCAGAAGCGAAGACTTGCCGACGCCCGACCCGGCAAAGAGGCCGATGCGCTGGCCGCGGACCAGCGGCAGCAGCGTGTCGAACACGGCGACCCCGGTCGACAGGCGTTCACCCAAGGCGCGGCGTTCGGCGGCGGGGGGCGGCGCGCCGGTCATCCCGCGACGCCTTGGTCCGCGCAAGAGCGGCCGGCCGTCCAGCGGGCGGCCGACCGGATCGACGATCCGCCCCAGCCAACCAAAGTCGGGCGCGATGGAGGCCGGGCCCAGCAGCTCGACCCGGGCGCCGATCATCAGGCCCTCGGGGTCATCCTCGGGCAGCACCGTGGCGCCAGCGGGGCCAAGGCGGACGATCTCGCCCCCCAGGGTGCCAGCCCCGGTTTCAGCCAGCACCCGGTCGCCGAGAGCGGCGGTGGGAAGACCGGTCACCAGAAAGGTGCCCCGGCCGGTTTCGGCAACCCGCCCCACCGCGCGGACGGGTTCGATATCCGCGATCTCGGCCTGCAGTCCATCGAAGAGTCCGGCCACGGCGATCCCCTTTTGTTCACTGATTACGGTTTCTAAAGGAATCACCCTTAAGCCTTGGTGAAGCAGATCGAGGGAGAAGCCCGAGATGTTCGAGAAACTGGACACCACCCGGATGGCGCAGTCGCTTGCCGCCCATGCCGGCAGCCGGATGGGGGTGATCGCGAAGAACGTCGCGCACGCCGACACGCCCGGCTACAAGGCCCAGGACATCCCCGA
>JAGPCN010000051.1:4231-17363 GCA_018058035.1 Fuscovulum sp. | reverse complement strand
GGGTATGGCCGACCACCTGCTGGCGACCGGCGCCCTGGTGCGCCCGGTCGACACCGAGGTGCGCACCGGGCGGAGGTTCCATCTGGTGGCGCCCAAGGGCCTGCGCCCCTCGCGCATGGCGACGGGCTTCCGCCACTGGCTGTTGCAGGAAAGTGCCGCGATCCAGGCTGCGTGGCAGGCCGGCCGCAGCGCCTAGCGCCGGGTCAGCCGCGCAAGGGCGCCAGCGCGGCGGCGATCTGCGCCTCGACCTCGGGGCCCACCTCGCAAACGGGCGCGCGGACGGTGCCGCCGTCGAACCCCATCTGCCGGGCGGCGGCCTTGGCGGCGGGGATGTAATCGTTCTGCCAGATGTAGTTGACGATGGGGATCATCCTGGCCCACAGCGCCAGCCCTTCCTGGAACCGCCCCGCCTCGATCAGCTCGAACAATTGCACCGCCTCGCGCGGGAAGATGCCGGCGCAGCCCCAGATCGTGCCGGCCGTGCCCAGCATGAAGGAAAACGGCGCGATCGGATCGGCCCCGTTCAGGATCTTGCCGCCACAGGCCATCAGCGCCTGCTGCTTGCCCAGGTCGCCCGACGAATCCTTGATGTAGTTGAAGTTCGGCAGCTGGTTCAGCCGGGTGTACAGCGCCGGCGTCAGCTCGATCCCGGTCGCCGCGGGAATGTTGTAGCCGATGATGTCCACCGTGACCGCGCGGTCGATCGTCTCGTAGAACCGGAAGATGCCGTCGTCGTGCCGCGGCCCTTCGAAGAATGGCGGCAGGATCATCAGCGCGTCCGCCCCCAGGTCTTGCGCGGTCTTCGACCGGCGGATCACCTCGTCCATGTTCAGGGCCGAGGTCTGGGCCGTGACCTTGGCCCGCCCGTTCACCCGCCGGATGCCCACCTCGAACAGCTTGGCGCATTCGGCCTCGGTCAGGTAGGCGTGCTGCCCGGTGCCCGAGGAGAACACGAAGCCATGCATCCCGGCGTCAAGGTAGCGTTCGATCAGGTCCTCGAACCGCTTGAAATCAATGGTGCCCTGGTCGTCAAAGGGCGTCATCATGGCCAGGTTGATACCGCGAAGGTCGGTCATGTCTTGGGTCCTTGCAGGGGGCGCTCAGGCCAGGTTCGGGGAAATCTCGCGCTGGCGGCGGGCGACGAAATCGTCCAGCGCCTCGCGCTTTGCGGGGTCCAGCGCGGGCTGTTCATAGCGCGCCAGCAGGTCCAGCGCCTTGTCGCGGGCGCGCGCGGGCATGTCCTGCGACCCCGCCGCCTTCCACTGCTCATAGGCGTCATAGTTCAGGATCTCGGGCGCGATGAAGGCATCGCGGAAATGCGCCAGCGTGAAGGGATCGCCCAGGTAATGCCCGCCGGGGCCAACGCGGCGCACGGCCTCAAGCGCCTCGTCCAGCAGGTCGAAATTCACCCCTTGGGCATATTTCGCGGTCAACAGGTTCTGCTCGGCGTCGACCACCAGTTTCTGCATGCAATGCACCATCCCGGCCTCGTCCCAGCCGCCGGCGTGCAACAGGAAGTTCGCGTTGGCCGTGACCGCCGCCATGTAGGCGGTGGCGGATTCATAGCCGGTCTGGGCATCGAAGGTCTTGGACGACGCCTGCGAGGCGGTGGTGCGCCAGGGCAGGTTGTAGCGCCGCGCCAGTTGCCCGATGATGCCGTTCAGCAGGCTGATCTCCGGCATCCCCGACATCGGCGCGCCGGATTTCATGCTGACCGACACCGAATACTGGCCGTAGATCGTCTTGGTCCCCGGCCTCACCAGCTGGGCATAGGCCACGCCCGCCAGCGCCTCGGCGTTCAGCTGCGCCACCGTCGCCACCACGTCGGCCGGCGTATTGGCGGCCCCCAGCACGAAGGGCGCGATCAGCACCACCTGCCCGGCTTCGGCAAAGACCCGCAGCCCCTCCAGCATCGTCGCATCCCAAACCAGGGGCGAGTTGCCCGAGATCATGCCCCAAAGCACCGCGTTTTCGGCCATGAACGCCTCGCCATGGACGATCCGCGCCATCGCGATGCAGTCCTGCGCGCGGGCGGTGCCGGTGGTCAGGCCGTTGGTCGCCAGGTCCAGGTCGACCAGGTTGGTGTGCATGATGTGCAGGTGCCGCCAGGGCACCGGAATGTCGGTGGGTTCGCAGGCAAAGCCGGTGCCGACCTGGAACCCGGGGCTCATCTGGATCAGCCGGTTGATCTGGCGCAGGTCATGGATGGTCGAGGCCCGGCGCACCCCGTCCAGGTCGCGCACGTTGGGCGCCCCCTGCATGGCGCAAAAGGTCAGCGTGTCGGGCGCGATCTCCACCGCCGTGCCGGCGCCCCGCCCGGTCATGGTGAACCTCGACGGCGCCAGCGCCACCAGCGCCTCGACCAGCGGGCCGTCGATGCGGACGCGCTGGCCCTGCACATCGGCGCCCGCCGCCCGCCATTGCGCCAGCGCGATGGGGTCGCGAAAGTCGATCCCCACCTCGCGCAGGATGGTCAGCGAGGCCTGGTGGATAAGCTCCAGCTGGTCGTCGCTGACCACCCGCACCGGCCCGACCCCATAACGGATGGTTCCCAGGCGCGGCGTCACCTCGGCCACGCGTGCGGCGCGGCGGCTGGCGCGGCCCTGGCGGGAAGGCCCGGCCACGTCACACCTCCTGCCCGGCCTGGCGGAACCGCCAGCCGGTGACAAGGTTCACCCCGGTGCGGGTGATGATCTCGGGGTAGGCGCGCGATGGCGGGGTCTTGCGCTTGAGGATCTCGATCACGGGCGACGACTTTCCAAGCGACAGTTCCGCCACCGCCTTGCCAAAGGCCGTGCCGCGCGACACGCCGGTGCCGTTGCAGAAGGCCGCGCCATAGACGTTGCGGGCCAGTTCGCCGAACACCATCCCGCCGTTCTGGGCCAGCGTCAGCAACCCGCCCCAGCTGTTTTCGAACCCCATCGACGCCAGCGCCGGCCAGCGCCGCTGAAAGCTGATCATCTGCTGCTGGCGGGTGCGCTCCACATGCTCGCGCGTGATCCGAAAGCCCGGGGCATAGGAATAGACGTTGCGGATGAACAGCCGGTCCTGCGCCCGCCGCACCGTGGTGCCAAAGCTGTTGGCCGGGATCAGCCCGTAGGTTCCTTGCGCGCCGACCTGGGCCAGTTCGTTGTGCGACAACGCGCGCGTCATGCTGGCGAAGGTGTAAACCGGGATCGCCGTGTTCTGGTAGAAGCCGAACCGCGTCAGATAGCCCGCGGCGCAGATGATCACCTTCTTCGCCCGGATCACGCCCGAGGGCGTTTCGAACACATGCTCGTCGCGCCCGAACCGTGCCGTGCTGATCGGCGTGTTTTCATGCACCGTCACGTTGGGCGACAGCTTCCGCGCCATGTTCTTCAGGTATTTCGCCGGCTGGATCAGGATCGTGCCGGGATGGTGCAGCGCCTTGATGTAGTGCTTGCTGCCGGTCATCTCCTGCATCTGGGCCGCCTCGACCCAGCTGTATGTCTGGCCCATCACGTCCAGCGCCTTTGAAAACGCCACAAGGTCGGCCACGCCATGGTCCGTGGCGGCCGAGTGGTACTTGCCCTGAGGATCCCAGTCGCACTCCACCCCCAGCTCTTCGACCGCCTGGCGCAGATAGGCGTTGCCTTCCAGGTTGGCGGTCAGCTCGTCCTTGTTGCCCTGGATGTCCTCGACGAAGTCGTGCTTGCGCGGGTTGTGCGCCAGGTCGATGCAGAACCCCATGCAGCGCCCCGAGGCGTTGTTGCCGATGCGGCCCGCATCGACCAGCACCACCGACTGGTCGGGCGCCAGTTCGCCATGGCGCCGCGCCGCGTGCAGGCCCATCCAGCCCGCCCCGATCACCAGCACGTCGCAGACCGTCTCGCCCCGCTGCGGCACCAGGGCGAGGTCCGGCCCCGAGGTGACAAACCACCCCGAATCCGTCGCCTCGACGATCGGCGGGTCGATGTGGATGCGCCCTTGCGGCGCGGCCTTGGCGGTCATCTGGGCGCTCATGCTTTCAAATCCTGACGCGCGACGCCCTTGGCATCGCTGCTATGGCCGGAAAAGACCACAAGACCGCGCGCGGGCACAGTCGGGAAAGTCTGTTTTCACTATAAGATTGATCTATACTGAAATCACCCCATGCGCGATCGACTTCTGAAAATACTTACCAATTCAGTGCATTGCCAGCGGGCCAGCAGCGCTTTACGCCGCTGCCCCGATAAACCAGGCTTGAAGTCCGGCCCCGAGGACGAGCCGGACCGGACCGCCGACAAGGCCTACGGCGCGATGCGGACCCAACTGGTAACCGGCGTCCTGGACTACTGCGGCATTGCCGACGCCGGGATCGAGTTCCTGCACGGCTCGCTGTCGGACGACCGAGCGCGCGCCGACCTGCTGGCCGCCACGCACCGGATCGGCGCCGGGTTCTGATCCGCCCCCAACCCGCCGCCCCTAGCCGGTCGCCCTGTCCTGCAGGATCATGTCCGCCGCCTTTTCGGCGATCATGATCGTCGGCGCGTTGGTGTTGCCGGAAATCATCGTCGGCATGATCGAGGCATCGGCCACCCGCAGCCCGCCGATGCCATGCACCCGCAGCCTTTCGTCGACCACGGCCATCGGATCCTGCCCCATCTTCGCGGTGCCGCAGGTGTGATAGCCGATGCCGGCCGTGCGGCGGATGTAATCGTCCAGCGCCTGGTCGTCCTGCACACCGGCGCCCGGGGCTATCTCGGGCCCGCGATAGGGCTGAAAGGCCCCCTGCCCCAGGATGCGCCGGGCCATCCGGATGCCATCCCGGGTGTGGACGATGTCATCGGGATGCGAGAAGAAGTTCGGATCGAACCGCGGCGGGTCGCGCGGGTCGGCCGACCGCAGCCACAGCCGCCCGCGGCTGGCCGGACGGTTCAGCCAGGCCACGATGTAGTAGGAATGCCCCTCCAGCCGGGGGGCCCAGGGCATCCGCAGGCGGACCGGGCCGTTCGGGAAATAGGGCACGAAGACGCATTGGAATTCCGCCGCCGGGGCGTCCGGTCGGGTCGAGAAGAAGCCGCCCGCCTCCAGCGGGCTTTGCACCACCTGGCCCGTCTTCAGGAAAATCCCCTGCGCCATGGCCAGGGTGATCGTGTGCAGCCGCGTCATCCGCGCCAGCGAAACCGGCTGCAGGCAGGCATCGGCAACGCTGACGTTGACATGTTCCTGCAGGTTCTCGCCCACCCCCGGCAGGTCGGCCAGGGTCGCGATGCCGTGCTGCGCCAGGGCTTCCGGCGCGCCGATGCCGGAGAGCAGCAGAAGTTTGGGCGAGTTGAACGACCCCGCCGCCAGCACCACCTCGCGCCGCGCCCGGGCCACCAGCCGCTGCCCGCCGCGGGTGAATTCCACCCCCGCAGCGCGGCGGCCGTCGAACACAAGGCGCTGGACATTGGCGCTGACCTCGACCCGCAGGTTGGGCCGATGGCGCACCGGGTTCAGGAAGGTGCGCGCCGTGGTCATCCGGCGGCCATGGGCAAAGTTGAAATCGTAGATGCCGAAGCCATCCTGCCGGCTGCCGTTGAAATCGTCGTTCATCGGCAACCCGGCCTCGGCGCAGGCTTGCAGGAAGGCCAGCGACAGCGGGTTGGTGATCGGCGGCTTGTTGACCGGCAACAGGCCCTGGCGCGAATGGAACGGCCCTTCGGCCCCGTGGTACAGCTCGGACTTGCGGAAGTAGGGCAGAACATCGTCATAGGACCAGCCCGGATTGCCCATCTGGCGCCACAGGTCATAGTCGTAGCTGGCGCCGCGAATGTATTGCGCGCCGTTGAAGATGAACGACCCGCCCAGCATCTTGCCGCGCGGAAACAGGATCTCGCGGCCCCCCATGTGCTTCTGCGGCTCGCTGCGAAAGTTCCAGTTGTGGGCCTCGCGTTCGAACAGCTTGACCGCCAGGAAGGGCAGGTCATAGGGGATGGGCCTGGCCTCTCCGCCCGCCTCCAGCAGCAGGACGCGGTCGCCCCTTGCGCTGAGGCGGTTGGCCAGCACGCAACCGGCCGAGCCGCCGCCGACGATCACGAAATCGAAATCCAGGTCTGTGGTCATGGTGCCTTCCGTCCCCTATTCCAGGGCCAGCTTGCCGATGCGGCCGCGCCCGATCACCAGGTCGATCCGCTCGCCGTTGCCGCCCAGAACCGAGATGTCGTCAACGGGGTCGCTGTTCACCGCGATCAGGTCGGCTTCGGCGCCGACGGCGATTTCGCCGATGCGGCCGACCATGTTGAACAGCTCCGCCGCGTAGAGCGTGGCCTGCCGGATCACCTCGATCGCCGGCAGCACGCGGGTGCGGATCTCGAATTCCAGCAGTTGGTGGCGGTGCAGGGCGCCGATCAGGTCGGTGCCATAGACCATCTTGACGCCATGCCGCGCGGCGATTTCCAGTTCGGCCCCGCCGACGTCCAGCACCGGCCTGATCTTGGCGTGCAACTCGGGCGGCATGCCGATGTCCAGCCCCTCGTTCCACATCGTCTCATAGGCGGTCAGGGTCGGCACCAGGATCGCCTGCCGCTCGGCCATCAGCCGGGCGGTGGCGTCATCCAGGAAATTCCCGTGCTCGACCGACCGCACCCCGGCCCTGACGGCATGGGCGATGCACTCGGCCGTGTAGGCGTGGGCCATGACATAGGTATGCGCATGCTCGGCCTCTTCGACGGCGGCGCGGATTTCGTCGGTCGAGAACTGGATGAAGTGGATGGGGTCGGTATAGCTGGCGATGCCGCCCCCGACCATCAGCTTGACCTGCGCGGCGCCCTTGCGGATCTCGTCGCGGGCGGCCCGGCGGACGGCATCGACCCCGTCGCAGATGCGGCCCAGGCCGGGGACGAAGTAGTGATCGTCATGGGCCTCTTCCGAGGCCGCGCGCATGTCGCCATGCCCGCCGGTCTGCGACAGCGCCTTGCCCGAGTAAAGCAGCCGCGGCCCCTGGATCAGCCCTTCGTTCAGGGCGCGGGCCAGGCCGAAGTCGGCACCGCCGCCATCGCGCACCGTGGTAAAGCCGCGCATCAGCATGCCGTGCAGGATCGGGATGGCGCGATAGGCGACATAGGACGGCGGCATCTTGGAATAGGCCACGAAGCTGTTCACCGGCACCGTGCAATGCACATGCGCGTCGCACAGGCCCGGCATCAGCACCCGCCCCGCCAGGTCGATCCGCCGGGCCGCGGCGGGCGGCCGGGCCGGGCCGTGGTCGATGGCCGCGATCACGCCATCCGCAACCGTGACATGCGCCCGGTCGGTCAGGCTGCCCTGGCGAACGTCCAGCAGGACCGCGTTTTCAAGGTAGAGGGATGTCATCCGAGCCCGCCTTTCTTGCCTTGGCGCTTGGGGGAAATGCGGTCACTGCCGCCGGCTGCCGCGCGAGATCCAGGCATCCAGGATCACCGCGATTATCAGGATCGCACCCTGGACCTGCAGCCGCGTCTCGGTGGTGGCGCTGATCAGCAAAAGCCCGTTCGAGACGCTGCCGATCATCAGCGCGCCCACCAGCGCCGCAAAGACCGACCCGCGGCCGCCGAACAGGCTGACCCCGCCGATCACCGCGGCCGCAATGGCATCCAGCAGGATCGAGGCATCGGCGCTTTCCGGCGAAACCCCCATCACCCGCGATGCGGCGATGATCCCGCCCGTCGCCACCAGCAGCCCCGACAGGACAAAGGCCGCGACCTTGACCGCGTTGACCGGAATGCCGGCCCGCCGCGCGGCCTCGGGGTTGGCGCCGATGGCAAAGAGGTACAGGCCAAAGCGCGTCTGCGTGGTCAGGTAGGCCAGCGCCCCCAAGAGCGCCAGCAGGATCGCCACGGTCAGCGGAACGCCCTTGTAGGCGTTGAACACCAGCAACGCCGCGGCCGAGGCCAGGGCGACCAGAACCGTCGGCACCAGGACTTGCGGCACGATCCGCGCCTGCAACCCGCTGCGGCGCAGACCCAGGTAATGCCCGGTGGCCAGCGCGGCCACGATCGCGGTGGCCGCGGCAGCCAGCAGCAGGCCCGTCCCGGGGCCAAGATAGGTGGTCGACAGCGCCGCGATCGGGGTCTGCACCAGCGAAAAGAGGTTGGTCTGCGGCAAAAGCTGCAACAGCACGCCTTGCAGGATCAGCGACAGCCCCAGCGTGACGATGAAGGACGGCGCGCGGAACAGGGTCACGATCAGGCCCGACACCAGCCCCAGCAGAGCCCCGGTGCCCAGGCCCGCCAGCACCGCAAGCCAGGGATCGACGCCCAGCGAGATCGCCAGCCGCGCCATCACCCCTGCCGAGACCGCCGAGGCGGCGGCCACCGACAGGTCGATCTCGGCCACGACCAGCACGAAGAACAGCCCCAGGGCGATGGTCGCCGTCACCACGATCTGCCCGGCCAGGTTCGACAGGTTGCGCGGCGACAGGAACACGTCGCTTTGCGTAGCGAAATACAGCCAGACCAGCGCCAGCACGACCAGGATCGGCACCATCCGCCAGCGCGTGGCGAACAGCATCAGGATCTCGGCCGGTTTCGGCCTGGCGGCGCCCGGTTGGGCCAGGCGGTCAGCGTTGGTGTCGGTCATTGCGCCTGCTCCATCGTCTCGCGGCTGCCGGTGATCAGGGCAACCAGGTCGTCGCGGCTGAACTGGCCGCGCGTCAGCTCTCCGACCTTGCGGCCAAGGCGCATCACGATCACCCGGTCGGCAACGTGCTGCACATCGCCCAGATCGTGCGAGATCACGATCACCCCCCTGCCCTGCGCCTTCAGCCGCTCGATCAGCGCCAGCACCTGCTTGCGCTGCGCCACCCCCAGGGCGGCCGTGGGTTCGTCCAGCATCACCAGCCGGGGGTCGGCCAGGATCGCACGGCAGACCGCCACCGACTGCCGCTGACCGCCCGACAGGTTACCGATCGGCACCGACAGGTCGCGGATGCGCACGTCCAGCCCGGCCAGAACCTCGCGGGTGCGCTGCTCCATCGCGGCACGGCGCAGGCGGCGGCCCATCAGCAGCGGCTGCACCAGTTCGCGCCCGAGGAACAAGTTCTGCACCGTGTCCAGGTTGTCGCACAGGGCCAGGTCCTGATAGACGGTCTGGATGCCCAGGGCGGTCGCCGCGGCCGGGGTTGCCGATGCAAGCCGCTGGCCGGCAACGCAGATCTCGCCACTGTCCGGGGCCACGATGCCCGAGATGGTCTTGACCAGCGTCGACTTGCCCGCGCCGTTGTCGCCCACCAGCGCGACCACCTGGGCCGCCGGTACCTGGAACGAGACATTGGAAAGCGCGGTGATGCCGCCGTAGGTCTTGCTGATGTCGCGAACGTCCAGAAGCGCGGTCATGGGCCTGTCCTGCCGGTTTCCTGGCCCGCCCCCTTTCGGACGGGCCACGCTGTTTCATCCGATGGCTCAGCCGCCAGCGCAGAAGGCCGAGGTGGCCGCGATGCCGCCGCAGACCTGCTCTTTCGTGTAAAGGCCGGACTCGATCACGGTTTCCTGGATGTTGTCCGGGGTGATGAAGACGTTCGGCTCCAGCCGGGCCGGAACGCCGCCTTCGACCACGGTGTTGTCCCAGGTGCCATTGATCAGCCCCTCGGGCGGGGCTTCGCCGGCCATCGCCGCCAGCGTCAGCTGCACCGCCGCCTTGGCCATGCCCTTGTAGGGCGGCGACATGGTGGCGCTTTGCCACCCCGCCAGAACGCGCTGCACCCCTTCCAGCGTGGCGTCATAGCCGCCGAACAGGATGACCTTGCCCTCCAGCCCCTGCGCCGACAGCGCCGCGATCACGCCGTCGCCGGTGCCGTCGTTCATCACCACCGCGGCGTCGACGCCGTTGTCGGTCTGGGTCAGGCACTGTTCCATGTTCTTCTGCGCGTTCGCCGGAATGTAGCCCATGGCATCGGCGCGGCAGACGATCTCGACCTTGCCGGATTCGACCAGCGGGTTGATGTGCTTGTCAAAGCCCAGCATCTGGTCGGGGTAGAACTTGAAGTTGGGGTCGCCCAGCATGTAGGCCACCCGCACCGGCGAGGCATCGGGCAGGTGCTCCGCCATCCACTGGCCCTGGGCCTCGCCGATGTCGGTGAAGGGGACCGAGATGTGATAGGACACCGGGCCGGGGCCGGGGTCATGGGCATAGGTGATTACCGGCACGCCGTCGGCGGCCGCCTTGGCGATGGGGCCGCCGGCCTGCGCCGGATCCGCGGCGATCAGGATGATGGCCTTGGCGCCATTGGCCAGCGCGGCATCGACATCGGCCACCATCTGCTGCGCCTTGCCGCCGGAATTCAGCACCTCCAGCGTCACGCCCGGGGCCTGGGCCGCGAATTCGGCGCGGATGTTCGGCTCGTCGAACTGGGTGTAACGCCCCACGTCCGCATTTGGCAGGATCAGATAGACCGTGCCTTCGGGGCCCTGGGCGAAGGCCGCCGCCGAGGCCAGGATGGCCAGCACCGAAGCGCTGATTGACGCACTGATCGACACGTTGTATGAAAACGTTTTCATACTGGGTTTCATCAAGGCTCTCCCTGCTTGCTGGTTGTCTGGTGGTCCGGTCCGATGGTTTGATCCCGACTAGGAAGACGCATCCTTTCCCGGTTGACAATCCATCAATCGTGTTCGTTGCATGACTTTCAGTCATGGCAGGACAGGGTGTTTCCCGTGGTCAGAAATCCGATTCACCCCATCGACGTCGCCGATCGCGAACCCACGCTGCCCAGCATGACCGCGCTGCGGACCATGGTGCTGGTCGAAAGATTCGGCAGCTTCTCGCGCGCGGCGGAAGAGTTGGGGATCACCCAAAGCGGCGTCAGCCGGGCCATCCGCGGGATCGAGCAGATCACCGGGCAGCGCATCTTCGAACGCTCGGCGCGCGGGCTTTCGACCACCGAGGCCGGCAAGCGCTATCTGGCCGAAGTGCGCGGGATCCTGGGCGACCTGGGGGCTGCGACGCTGCGGTTCTCGTCCTTTGACAGCGCGGTGGACACGCTGCATGTGGCGACGCTGCCCAGCCTGGGCAGCCTGTGGCTGGCGCCCCGTCTGGCCGATTTCGCGCGCAGGAATCCCGGGATCGCGCTGGTCATCGTCGAGAACATCGGCCTGGTCGACTTTGCGGACAGCGGCATCGACTGCGTCATCCACTATGGCTCCACCGCCTGGCCCGAGGGCGCGCGATCCGAGGTGCTGATGCAGGAATCGCTGGTGCCCTTTGCGCCGCCCGGGTTGCTGCGCGGCAGGGCCGGCGACGCCTCGGCCCTGCTGGACCTGCCGCTGATCCAGCACACGCACCGCCCGACGGCCTGGCGCGACTGGTTCCGCGAGACCGGCCTTGCCCATCCGGCGCCCACCACCGGCCATCGGTTCGAGCAGTACCAGATGGGCATCCGCGCCGCCGCAGGCGGACTTGGCGCGGTTCTGATGCCGCCGTTCCTGGTCGAGGACGAGGTTGCGACCGGCCGGCTGGTGGCGCTGCACGACAGGCCCGTCGAAACGGCCTGGACCTTTCAGCTGGTCAGCCCCGACACCAAGCGGCAGAACCAGGCGGTGCGCCGCTTTCGCGCCTGGCTGGTGGCCGAGGTCCGCAGCCTCTCGGGGCGCGGCGGCGCCTGACCGTCGCCCGGTCCTAAGCCCGGGCGACGGCAGGGCGCAAGCCCGGGCAATCAGGCCGACAGGGCCGCGACCGCCTCTTCGACGCGCTTCCATTCGTCCGGGCTCAGCGGCGGCACCGGCATCCGGCACAGGCCGGCCGGGCGGCCGGTCATCTGGCTGCCCGCCTTGGCGACCGGGTTGAAGGGCAGCGTCCACAAGAGGCGGCTGATCGGTTGCAGCTTCTTCCACACCTTTTCCGCCTGGCCATAATTGCCCGCCTTCGACAGGTCCCACAGCTTGCGGATCAGCGCCGGGCCGACGTTGCCCGACCCGGTGAACAGGCCCGCGGCGCCGTTGATGATGGCGAAGAAGTTCAGGAAATCGCAGCCGCAGAACACCTTGGCGCCCTGCCCTGCCAGCTTTTCGATCCGGCTGGGGTCGGCGGTGGAATCCTTGATGTAGCGGATCCCGTCGATCTCGGAAAAGCGGGCAAAGATCTCGGGCGTGATGTCGAACTGGGTGTAGACCGGGATGTTGTAGGCCATGATCGGCGTCTTGATCGCGCGCGCGATCTGTTCGTAGTGCCAGCGCACGCCGGCCTCGCCCGGGCCTTCGAAATAGGGCGGCAGGATCAGCAGGGCGTCGGCCCCGATACCGTCGGCGTGTTTCGAGTTTTCCACCGCATCCTCGGTGCGGATGGCCGAGGTCTGCACGATCACCCTGGCGCGGCCGGCGGCACGCTTGACCGCAACTTCGGCCAGCTTGCGCTTTTCGTCCTCGGCCAGAAAGGGAAACTCTCCGGTGCCGCCGTTGACGGCGATGATGTGGACGCCGTTTTCGATCAGCGAGTCGATGTTGGCCTCGAAGGCCTTCAGGTCCAGGGCGGCCCCGTTGTCCTTGAACGGCGTGCAGATCGGCACGCAGACGCCTGAAAGTTCCGTCATGATTGGTCTCCTGTCTGGGGCCTGCCCGGCGGGTCAGGCGGTTCCGGGTTGCGGTTGGAAAGGGGGGGCAGATGCAGGCGCGGGCAGCTGGCGCCAAGCGCGATCAGCGCCTCGTGTTCGTTGGTGGATTCCGACCGGGCCAGGCTGCGGTAGGAAATCGACGGGCCGACGATCTCGGCGATGTCGCCCACATGCACGTCGGGCAGGTCGCTGATATCGACCGCCGTCAGGTCCATCGACACCCGGCCGACGACCGGGGCCAGCCGTCCGCCAAAGGCGACCTGCCCCTGGTTCGAGGCGCTGCGGCGGTAGCCGCTGGAATAGCCGATGGCCAGGATGGCGATCCGGCATTTGCCGGTTGCCCGCCAGGTCGAGGAATAGCCGACCGGATCGCCCTTTCCCAGGTCGCGCAGCTGCACCACCGGGGCATAGACGGCCGCCGGTTCGGCCATCGGGTTGCGGCCCTCGGGCAGCGGGTTGATGCCGAAGGTCGACTTTCCCGGGCGGGTGATCGCGCCGTGAAACGCGCGCGACAGGAACAGGCCGCAGGAATTGGCGATCGACAGCGGCGCCGGCGGCAAGCTGCGCGTGACCGCCTTCAACCGCGAGACCTGGGCGCGGCACAGGTCCAGGTCGATGTCGTCGGCC
>JAGPCN010000051.1:0-4131 GCA_018058035.1 Fuscovulum sp. | reverse complement strand
TCGGCCAGGCCGTGCAGCTGGTGGGGGGCAAAGCCCAGCCGGTTCATCGCGGTGTCGATATGGACAAAGGCGCGCAGCCTTTGCCCGGTGCGCCGCGCGGTCCGGATGGCGGCCTCGAGCTGCTCTGGTCCGTTGATCACCGGCACGATTCCGGCGGCCACGGTGTCATCCATCGTGGCCGCCTGCGCGCCATCCAGAACCGCGACCGTCGCCGCCGGGGTCAGGCTTTGGCGCAGCACGAAGGCATCTTCCAGCCGCGCCGAAAAGAACAGTTCGGCCCCGGCCTGCTGCAAGGCGCGGGCACAGGGCACCATGCCGTGCCCGTAGCCGTCGCCCTTGACCACCGCCGCGGTACGGCCCGCCGATTTCCGCGACAGGGCGCGGAAGTTCGCCTGCACGGCGGACAGGTCGACGACCATGACGGGGCCGCTGCGCAGGCGCGATTGCGCCTCGACAGGGAGGGAGCCAGTGCTTGCAGGGGCTGCCGTCATGGTCGTCATCGCCTGGACCCTCAGCGCAGCTGGATCCAGATCGACTTCGTCTCAAGGTACTGGTCATGCGCGGCAAGGCCCTTGTCCTTGCCGCCAAAGCCCGATTCCTTGTAGCCGCCGAAGGGCATGGCAAAGTCGCCCTCCGAGAAGCAGTTGACCGACACCGTGCCCGCCCGGATGCCCTTGGCCAGCCGATGCGCCACGTTCAGGCTGTCGGTGTAGACCGACGCCGCAAGGCCATAGGGGGTGTCGTTGGCCACGGCCAGCGCCTCGGCCTCGTCCTTGACCGTGATCACCGACAGCACCGGGCCGAACACTTCCTCGCGGGCGATGGTCATGTCGTTGGTGACGTTCTCGATGATCGTCGGCTGCACGAAATAGCCGCCGGTTTCCTCCAGGATGCGCTTGCCGCCGAAGGTGATCTTGCCGCCCTCGGCCGCGCCCTTGGCGATCAGGCCGGTGACCTTGTCCAGGTGCCTGGCCTCGATCATCGCGCCGACGCGGGTGTTGGCGTCGAAGGGGTTGCCCACGGTCCAGCTGGCGAATTCGGCCTTCAGCGCCTCCATCAGCCGGTCGCGGATCGGCTCCTCGACGATCAGCCGCGACCCGGCCGAGCAGTTCTCGCCCTGGCAGAACAGGATGCCGGTCGCCAGTTGGCTGACCACCGGCGCCAGGTCCTGCACGTCGCGCATGACCAGCGCGGGCGACTTGCCGCCGCATTCCAGCACGACCTTCTTCAGGTTCGACTTCGCCGAATATTCCAGGAAGTAGCGCCCCACCTCGCCCGAGCCGGTGAAGCTGACGCAATCCACGTCCATGTGCAGGCCGATGGCCTTCCCGGCCTCATGCCCCAGTCCCGGCACCACGTTGAAGACGCCATCGGGAATGCCGGCCTCAGAGGCCAGCGCCGCCAGGCGGATCAAGGACAGCGAGGTTTGTTCCGCCGGCTTGATCACGATCGAGTTGCCGCCCGCCAGCGCCGGCGCCAGCTTCCACATCGCCACGAAGATCGGAAAGTTCCACGGGATCACCGCGCCGACCACGCCCATGGGTTCGCGCACGATCAACGAGACGATGTCGGCGGGCGTCTGCGTCGTCTGGTCGTGCAGCTTGTCGGCCAGTTCGGCATGCCAGCGCAGCGTCTCGACGCTGTCGGGCAGGTCCACCGCGCGCGCGTCCGAGATCGGCTTGCCGCAGTCCAGCACCTCGATCAGCGCCAGTTCGTCCTGGTGCTTCTCGATCAGGTCGGCAAAGCGCAACAGCGCCTTCTTGCGCTCGCGCGGGTGCATCCTGCTCCACGACCCGCTGTCAAAGGCACGGCGGGCGGCAGCTACGGCGCGGTTCACGTCCTCGGTATCGCCGGCGGCGACCCTGGTGATCACCTGCCCGGTTGCCGGGTTGATGGTATCGAAGGTGCGCCCCGAGGCGGCGGGCACATATTTCCCGTCGATGAAGGCCCGGGTTTCCAGTTTCAGCTTCGCGGCCTGGGCGGCGAAATCGTTTTCACGCGTCATTGCAGAACTCCTTTGATGCGGGTGGCCGGGGCGATCAGCCCTTGGGCCAGGTGTCGGTCAGGGTGTAACCCAGGGGGAAGGGGTCGGTCGGATCCAGGACGTATTGCTTGAACCCGGTGATCCAGGCGCGGCCGGTGATCGAGACTTCGACCGAGGGCAGGCCGCCGGTGGTGCCGGAGGCCAGGATCTCTCCGGTGAACCGGGTGCCGATGATGGATTCGTGGATGAACTGCTCGCCCTCGGCCACCTCGCCGCGGGCATGCAGCAGTGCCAGCCGCGCCGTGGTGCCAGTGCCGCAGGGCGAGCGGTCCAGCCGCCCGGGGGACACGATCACCCCGTTGCGAGAGGTCAGCACCCCGCCCTTGCGCCGCAAGGGACCGGCCCACAGCGTCTGGTTCACCGTGTGGATTTCGGGGTTCTCCGGGTGGACCGAGGGCAGCTGTTCCGCTGCCGCCGCCTTGACCAGCTCACCCACCCGCGACAGGGCGGCGGCCTCGTCCGGTTCGATGGCAAAGCCCATGTCGGCGGCATCGGCGATGACATACAGCATGCCGCCATAGGCCACGTCCACCCGCAACGACCCGTGCCCCGCCACCTCGATCCTGGCATCGCGGTGCAGCACAAAGGCCGGGACGTTGCGGAAGGTGACGCCCGTCACCTTGCCGCCCGCGCATTCCGCGCGCACCCGGATCAGCCCGCCGGGCGCCTCGAGCGTCAGGTAGGTGACCGGCTCAACCATCCGGATCATGCCGGTTTCCAGCAGTGCGGTGACGGTGCAGATCGTGTTCGTCCCCGACATCGGCGGATAAGAGGCCGGTTCGATGATCACGAACCCGGCCTGCGCCTCTGGGTGGGCCGACGGCAGCACCAGGTTCACGCATTGGGTGACCTTGCCGCGCGGTTCGTGCAGCAGAAAGGCGCGCAGCCCATCGCCTTCGGTCTCCAGCCAGCGGGCCTTTTCGAACATGGTCTTGCCCGGCACGTCCAGCACGCCGCCGGTGATCACGTCATTCGGCTCGCCCTCGGCATGGACGCCCACCACATTGATCATTCGGGAAAATCTCATCTCATTCACTCATTTCGCGCGGTGATAGGGCTGGGCATCGGGGGGCAAGGGCGTGCGCCCCCGGATCAAGTCGGCGATCTTCTCGGCCATCATGATCACGGGCGCGTTCAGGTTGCCCGACACGATCTCGGGCATGATCGAGGCATCGACGACCCGCAGCCCGTCGATCCCGTGGACCCGGCCCTCGGCATCGACAACGGCAGAGTCGTCATTGCCCATCCGGCAGGAACAGCAGGGGTGATAGTTGGTCCCCGCCACATTGCGCAACCAGGCGCGAATGTCGTCATCCGTCCGCACATCCGGCCCCGGCGTCACCTCGGCGCCGCGGAATTCATCCCAGCCCTTTTGCGCCACGGTGTCGCGGATCGCCTTGACCGCCTGCACGCATTGTTCCAGGTCGTCGGGGTTTTCGAAGTAGTTGAACACGAACTTCGGGTTCGCCATCGGGTCGGCGCTGTCGATCCAGACCCTGCCTTCGGACTTGGGCCGCATCAGCGACAGAAAGTACTGGAACCCGTTTTCAAGTTTCACGTTGCCATGCTGGAATTCCCCCAGCATCGGCACGAATTCGAACTGCACGTTCGGGATCGTCTCGCTGTCCCGCGTGCGCATGAAAGTGCCGACCTCGAAGAAATTGGTGGCCCCCAGCCCGCGCTTGAAGAACAGCCAGTTCGCCCCCAGCCAGGCCTTGCCCAGCAGCGTCAGGTCCTTGGCGGCCGAGACATTTCCGGTCGCCCGGTTCATCACCGGGGCGGCCACATGGTCCTTCAGCCCGCGCCCGACGCCCGGCAGATGATGCACCAGCCGCACGCCCGCGCGCTTCAGGTCGTCGGCGTGCCCGATGCCCGACAGCTGCAGCAGCTGCGGCGAGTTGATCGCGCCGCCACAGAGGATGGTTTCCCGCTCCACCTCATAGGCCACGCGGCCCTGCGGCGTCTGCACCGCCACCCGCACCGCCCGGCGGTTCGAGGTTTCGATGCCCAGCACCCGCGCCCCGGTCATCACCGTCAGGTTCGGCTTCGGCGGCTGCGCGTGGATATAGCCCTGCGAGGTCGACCAG